>NZ_CALMAT010000120.1 GCF_937859865.1 uncultured Mucilaginibacter sp. | reverse complement strand
ATGGTTGGCGTTTCGCTGGCTGCATCTAATTTTTTGATTTGTTCGGTGGTTAAGTTCCAGCCGACTGCTTCTAGGTTTTGTTTTAACTGTTCTTCATTTCGGGCACCAATCACCAGCGTATCAACGGTTGGGCGTTGCAGCAGCCAGTTTAACGAAACCTGGGCCACGCTTTTTCGGGTTTCTTCGGCTACTTCATCCAGCACATCAATAATTTTATAAAAAAGTTCTTCGGGAATGGCTGATTCCGGAACCGGGCTTCCGCCTTGAGCCACGCGGCTATCCGCAGGAATTGGATGATTGCGACGATATTTTCCGCCTAAACGGCCGGCAGCCAATGGACTCCAGATAATCCCGCCAACTTTCTGGTCTAAACCCAAAGGCATCAGTTCCCATTCGTATTCTCGGTTCACCAACGAGTAATAAACCTGGTGTGCAATGTAACGGTTCCAGCCATAACGATCAGAAACGGCCAGCGATTTCATCAAATGCCAGCCCGAAAAATTGGAGCAGGCGATGTAGCGCACTTTTCCGCTTTGTACTAAATTGTCCAGCGTACGCAACGTTTCTTCCACCGGCGTAACGCCATCAAAACCGTGCATGTGGTAAATGTCAATATAATCGGTATTTAAACGCTTTAAACTGGCTTCGCAGGCTTTCATCAAATGGAAGCGCGATGAACCTTGTTGGTTTGGCCCGTTGCCCATTGGGAAAGTTGCTTTGGTAGAAATGATCACCTGGTCGCGTTTTCCTTCCAGCGTTTTTCCTAAAATTTCTTCTGCCAAACCATCCGAATAAATGTCGGCCGTATCAAATAAGTTTACGCCGGCATCCAAACAAAGGTTAACCAAACGCGAAGCTTCTTCTACCTGAGTATTGCCCCAGGCTTTAAAAAATTCGTTACTGCCGCCAAATGTGGCCGTGCCAAAACTTAAAACGGGAACGTGTAGGCCAGATGCGCCTAATGGTCTGTATTCCATAATTGCTTTATTGATGTTGAAATAATAAAGCTAATTTGGGCGGATATGTTTAGTGGGATGCTTCTTTTATCGGGTAAAAATTGGTATTGATTTTATGCCGATAAAAAAAGCATTGAAAGATTAAATCAGATTCCCCTTCCCATCCGTTTTAATACTTTGGTTTTGAAATCGAAAAAACATTGCCACCCATTGATTTAAACTTTTAAAATAGATAAAAAGCGCGCCGTCCTGTTTGCTGCCGTTGTTGGCGGCCTGGCTGCCGCTGTCGCCCTGATTCATGTGGATATCGTGCACACCTACCGGCGGGTTTTGGCTGAAATAAGGGTTTAAATCAGGAATGCTGTTGGGAAGGTTATCGTTCCAGCCGGAACCAAAGGCAAAAACTTCGGCATCCGGGTTGTTTTTCGCTTTTTGTACCCAAGGGTCAATATCGCCGTTTAAATTTTCGCCCAGCGAAGTATCAGTTTTTGGCTTAACTACCCGCATTTGGCCAATTGGAAAAAGTGGCGGGGAAAAGTGCAAATAATCCAGGCAAAGGGAAGGAGGCATGGCAGCTTTCGGCGTAAAATCAACTTTAGATTTCAAAATATCCGCAGTAATGGGATGCTGAAAGTTTTCATCCTTGTAAAACATTACCATTTGGTTTGTAGCCAATTTGGTGCTGCCGTTTTGCGGATAAAGCAAAGTTTGGCCGGCAAATTTAGAATAAACATCAACCGCAACACGGTAAAGCTGGTCGGATTGTACCAAAATCTGGTAATGGTCCGTGCCGCTTTGGTAAAGCATTGCATCCGTAACCTTTCCCCTTAAAACCCCATAATTTATGGCCATGATAATTTTTATTGATACTGTTTTTATCGGTATAAATTCGTAGTTAACTTCTTAAAATTAACCTTATAAGATTAAAATTATTGTAAAGCTTGTTTTTTAAATCGAAGCTTTCTTTTCGCCCAAATAGCTTCAAGCGGTCAATGCTTCTTTTACCATATAAAAATTGGTGTTGATAATATTTTGACGGATCATCAAACACCAATCTCCGCACTTATTTTTCCCTCGATACAAACTTGTGGAAAGTGCTGATCTCGCCGTCTTTCTTTTTATCCTGGTACAAAAAGTCCAACTTGTTTTTGTCGAAGTTTTTAAAAAAATCGTCCCAACTGATTTCTTCAAAACGGTCGTCGGCATCGCTGTGTTTTGGAAAGTGGATTCGGATCACGCCGTCATCTTCTTCTTTGCCGGTTGATTTTATTTTTGCCGGGATGCCTTCGCGTTCTTCGGTCCATTTTTGGATTTTTTTGTGATCGTGGGTTTGTGCTGAAGTACTCATAATCTTAAGTTTTTTTGTTAGGGTAACAACGCCACTGTTTTAAGTGTTTTTATGGGATAGATTTTTTGAGGGAAGGTTGAATGCTTCTTTTATGCCATCAAAATTGGTGTCTTGTAGGTTTGGCTAAAGCCAATTCTTGTTCCATTTTATCCATGGCCTCAAGGCTGCGGCCATGAATAAAGCACTGTTTTGTAGAACGGTTGTTATCAAAAAGATAGTTCCAATATTTAAAAATCTTTACGTAAACGCACCACTTGTCCGCCGCCGGCAGTCAAAATCGTTTTCAAAACAGTTTGGTTGCTTACCTTTTGTACCACTTTTACCAAATGATTTGGGTTGATATTGGCATCCGGCGCATCGCTGTAAATCTCGGCGGTGTAATTTCCTTTTGGTAAAAAAGATAACGGCGTATTTAAGTTTCGTGGCGTGTTGCTGTTGATTGTCCCGAGATACCAATCGCTGCCTTTGCGTCGGGCAATCGTAATATATTCGCTTAGTTTTGCGTTTACGGCCTTGGTTTCGTCCCAGGTAATCGGCACTTCTTTTATAAACTCAAAACCGGGCTGGCCAATGTAAGCATCCGGATAATCGCAAACCATGCCCTGCTCGTTCTCCAAAACCACATACATGGCCAGCATATGGCAGCGCGTGCCTGGAACCATCGGCGCGGTGTAATGTACTTTAAAAGTGGAAGGATTTGCTGCACGAAAGCCTCCCAAATGATAATCCGTTGAACCGGCAAGCCCGCGCGTAAACGGGATGTTGATATCGGCATTCGGTGTAACTATATTGTTCCATTTGTTGTTTTCGTAGTTTAAAGTTCCTTCGCGCGTAAACTCGTTTGGGTAAGTGCGGTTTAAACCGGTTGGCTTGTAAGCGCCATGAAACTGGATGTGCAAATGGTGCTGCGCCGCTTTTTGCAATATTTCTTCCTGCATGTTTACCATTTCCTGGTCGTCGCGGTCCATAAAATCACACATCAAACCTTTGATCCCCCATTTTTCGTATTGCGCAAAAGTTGCTTCCAATTTCGGGTACAAAGCCGCAAAATGCACCCAGACGCGTATGCCAACGCCAACTTTCTTTGCCGAATCGCACAGTTGCTGCATATCCAAACCGGGGACAGCTTTGGAAGGGTCGGCGTGTGGGCCAGGCGAAAAGTTGGCGCCATCGTTTACGTACCATTCGTGCAAGCCGTACTCTACCACGGTATGGTAAGCAATACTGTTTTTAGCACAAAAATTTACGTAATACATATTGGTTTCGTAATTGTTGCCGGGCGCAAAGGATGTATCAGGCACAACATTTCCGTTCCACCAGGGAAAGGTAGTTTTGCCGGGTTTGATCCAGGAAACATCTTTGATCTGGCTGGGATCGCTCAAATTCGTCAGCAGATTTGATTCGATCAAAGTTCCCATCCGGTTGCCAATCATCATTACCCGCCACGGGCTTTGGTGCGGCAGTTTTGCCTTTACTTTGATAGCCATTTGGTTGGGCAAAGGCGAAATACTGCTTTGCAAAACGCCCTGATGTTTTACCAAATACATGCCGCCGTAATCGCGCAGATTAGCTTCGGTTATTGCCATAAAAATTCCTTTTGGGAAAGAAAACATCGTCGGCAGATCCATCAGTGTGTCCGCCTTAATCTCGCTCAGATGCAGTTTGCTGTAAATTCCTTCGTGCGAAGTGGTGTAATTTTCGCGAAAAAGCGTAAGCACAATTGGGTTTTGGCTGAGGTTGAACGTGTTGGCTTCGTCCGTAATGTTTACGCTTTTCCATTGTTGTTGCTGTGGGATGCGGTAACGAAAAGCGGCACCATCGTTAAAAACTTTTACTTCAACCTGAAGCTGTCGTTTTAACCCGCTTTTTTCGGAGACCGAAACTAAAAGCTGGTTGCATTCGCTGTGTACCTTGCTGTTTTTACCCACAATTAAATTGTAGTTTTCTTCGAGATGTTGGAGTTGGTGCTTTTCCAATTTCAAATGATTTGAAAATGCCCCTCCTTCCTCAAAACTGATGCTTAAGCGGGATTGTTCAACCAACATATTCCCTTTGTAGCTAACCTTGTAAACCAAACCGGATTGATCTGCACTCAACCAAAAACGGATATTTTTATCCGGCGAACTAACTGTTAAACCACGCTGGGCAAAAACATTTATCGAGGTTGCTACAAACAGGAGAATAAACAGATATTTCATATCGGGACTTTGATTGGTTAATAAGTTTTATGCTGATTTTATAGTGCTAAAAGAAGTATGGCAATTTAAAGGAATAAAGCATTGAAAAATAACCAAAACACATATAACTAAAAAACCACTTGCTCAAATAAACAAGTGGTTTTTTAAATTTTGTGGACCCGGAGAGATTCGAACTCTCGTCCAAACATGGTATAAGGTAAGCCTTCTACATGCTTAGCTGCTGTTTAATTGTCGGGAAAAAGGAAGGCCAGCCGCGTACCTGTACCATTTTCCGTAGGTGCTTTATCTCGTTCGCTTACCACACCTTAAGCAAACCAGTTTCTTATTTCGACGCTCCTGGTGATGATCCTAAGAAACCGCAAACCATCGGAGCGAAAGCTATGCTAATTCTAAATTAGGCAGCTAAGGCGTAGTTATTTTCGCCATTTGAAAGTTTGAGTGTTCAGATTAAAGCGCTAATTCACCCAACGCGCTGCATGCTTACTTACTTATCTCCATCCTGTCAATTCCGGTCGGGCCCTTTTTTTAAGGCTGAAAGGTAAAGGGTAGAAAGGTTTTAAGTGGATGCAAAAATACTGTTTTTAGCAATAGAAAAAAAGAAAAAATTTTAAAAGTTGATGGATGATAGTTAATGGTTCACGGAAGCTCGCAACGGCTATGAACCATCAACTATTAACCATTAGCTTCTCTAACTACAAAACCCTTCCCGGATAAACCTTTAAAGCTTCTTCCAAACAAACCATCGCTTTTTCCAAATCAAACGTGTTTAAAACATAAGCCAAACGTACTTCGTTTAAACCGCCGCTTGGTGTGCTGTAAAAGCCGGTTGCTGGTGCCATCATTACCGTTTGGTTTTCGTAACTGAAGCTTTCCAGCATCCACTGGCAAAACGTATCGGCATCATCAATTGGAAACCGGGCAACCACATAAAACGCACCGCCCGGGTTCGGACAAAAAACGCCCGAAATTTTATTTAAAGCCTGTACCAAAATATCACGGCGCTTGGTGTATTCGTTTTTTACGTTGATAAAATAAGCATCCGGCGTATCAACTGCGGCTGCCCCGGCGATTTGCTCTACCATTCCCGGACTTAACCGCGCTTGTGCAAACTTTAAAGCGGCTGCCATTAAAGCTTTGTTTTTGGTAATAATGCAACCCAAACGCGCACCGCAGGCACTGTACCTTTTAGAAACCGTATCCAACACGATTACGTTCTCCTCCAAACCTTCCAAGTGCATGGGCGATATAAATTCCCGCCCATCGTAGCAAAATTCGCGGTAAGCTTCATCTGAAAACAAATACAAATCGTACTTCAAAGCCAGTTGCTTCAAAGCTTCCATTTCTTCTTTGGAATACAGATAACCGGTTGGGTTATTCGGGTTGCAAATCATGATCGCTTTGGTTTTTTCTGTGATCAGCAACTCAAATTCGCTAATCGAAGGCAAGGCAAACCCATTTTCGATATAAGATAAAATGGGTTTTACGGTTACGCCACATTGGTGCGCAAAGCCGTTGTAATTGGCATAAAAAGGTTCTGGGATAATTACCTCATCACCTGCATCCAAGCAAGCCATCATCGAAATCGTGATCGCTTCAGAACCGCCGGTCGTGACCAAAATATTATCCGGCGTAATGTTGTAACCTAATTTATTGTAATATTCGGTCAGCTTGGTACGATAAGCCAGCGTCCCTTCCGAAGCTGTGTAAGCCCAAACTTTAAAACCGATGTTTTTAACGGCATTCAGCATGATTTCCGGCGTTTCAATATCCGGCTGGCCGATGTTTAAATGGTACACTTTTTTGCCTTCGAGCTTGGCACGGTCCGCAAAAGGCGTTAATTTTCTGATGGGAGAAGCCGGCATTTGCTGGCCTTTTATTGATATTTTCGGCATAAAGCAAAAGTAGGAAAAAGCTGTGAGTGAGGAGTTGCAAGTTTCCGGTTTCGGGTTGCCAGTTTTAAATTCAAACCTGCAAATCGCTGAAAGCTGACTGCTAATGGCTGATAGCTCAGCCTCAATGCTTCTTTTATGCCATAAAAATTGGTGCATAAAAAAACTTCGCCCTGCAAAAGAAGACGAAGTTTTATGCGGTAAAAACAGTATCGAAACTATTTTGTCGGTGCAGAAGCTTTTACTACTTCGCCCACAATTACCAAATATTTTGTCGGCGTTTTTGCGTTAGAGGTTACCACAATCGTTTTGTTAAAAGGTGCTTCAACAGCCGCGTTGTACGTAATTTTGATGCTGCCTTTTTCACCTTTTTTAACCGGCGTTTTGGTATAATCGGCAATGGTACAGCCGCATGTTGGTTTCACTTCCGTCAAAATCAACGGCTCTTCGCCAACGTTGGTGTACACAAAATCGGTTGTAACCGGCTTTCCTTGCGGTACTTTGCCAAAATCGTGTTTTTCTTCTGTAAATTTAAATTCGGCTTTGTTGTCCGTTTGTGCCGATGCGTTAATGGCAAACCCTACAACCATTGCGCAAATCATCATTAATTTTTTCATAGCTTTTTATCAGACTGTTAAAACAAATATAAGTCAATTTTAATCAATTAAAATATTGATACGTTAATTTCATTTTGAGGTTGTCCTTTTCTGAAAAAAACATGCTGATTAAATACTATTTTTGCTGGTATAGAAACCTAAAATGCAGGAATTAGAAGTTACAAGCGCCTTTGATCAACTGGAAAAATCTGAACTGAGTTTTGATGACTTTAAGCAGATCGTGATCCGTGATTACCGCATTGCCGTAGAAAGCAGGCAGGCCAGCATTTTAGGCCGGAAAGAAGCATTGACTGGCCGCGCTAAGTTTGGCATTTTTGGCGACGGAAAAGAAGTTGCGCAACTGGCGATGGCCAAAGCGTTTAGAAACGGCGATTGGCGCGCAGGCTATTACCGCGACCAGACTTTTGCTTTTGCAACCGGCATTTCTAACATTACCGAATTTTTTTCGCAGTTGTACGCCGTTCCGGATGTAAAGCAAGAACCATCCTCCGCCGGAAGGCAAATGAACAGCCATTTTGCCACACGTTCCATGAACGAAGACGGAACCTGGAAAAACCTGGTGGAGATGAAAAATTCTTCTGCCGATATTTCTACCACCGGCGGGCAAATGGCACGTTTAATTGGTTTGGCCTGGGCTTCTAAGTTATATCGAGAAAACAAAGAACTGGCCGAAATGGATTCGTTCTCTATTAATGGAAACGAAGTTGCGTTTGGCACCATCGGTAACGGTTCTACTTCCGAAGGTATTTTTTTTGAGGTGATAAACGCTGCCGGTGTAATGCAAGTGCCGATGGCAGTTTCGGTTTGGGACGATGGTTATGCCATTTCTGTTCCCTCCAAATATCAAACCACCAAAGAAGATATTTCCGACATTTTAAAAGGCTTTCAGCGTGATGAAACCGGCGAAGGTTTCGAAATATTTAAAGTGCCCGGCTGGGATTATCCCGGCTTGTGCGAAACTTATGAAAAAGCTGCCAATATTTGCCGTACACAACACGTTCCGGTTTTGATCCATGTAACCGAATTAACGCAGCCGCTGGGTCATTCTACTTCCGGTTCGCACGAGCGTTACAAAACCAAAGAGCGTTTGGCTTGGGAAAAAGAGCACGATTGTTTGGCCAAAATGCGTTCTTGGATCTTGGATTCGGCCATTGCAAACGCAGAAGAACTGGACGAACTGGAAGACCAAGCCAAAAAATACGTGCGCGAATGCCAGCGCGGGGCGCTAAACAGTTTGCAGCAGGAAATTGAAGCGGAACGCAACCAAACCGCCAATTCAATCCGCGAACTGGTTCCGGTTTCTGCCGCAGGCGAAAAAATAGAAGGCTTGGTCAAGCACATCAACACAACCATAGATTTAGGCCGGAAAGATTTGCTTGCAGCCGTGCGAAAAGCCTTGTTGTTGACCGCCGGAGAAAGCAGCGCAGAACGTAATAACTTGATGGAATTGTATCACGAGGAAATGGCGGAAAACGTTTCCCGATACGATTCGCGCCAGTTTAGCAATACGCCGGAATCACCGTTAAATGTTCCTGTCCAGCTTCCGGTTTACGAGGAAAACGCAAAAATGATTGACGGCAGGGAAATCCTGAATGCTTGTTTTACCGCCAATTTTTCGCGCGACCCACGCATTATTGCTTTTGGCGAAGATGTGGGTGCCATCGGAGATGTGAACCAAGGCTTTGCCGGTCTGCAGGAAAAATTTGGCCCGCTGCGGGTAACGGATACCGGCATCCGCGAAAGTACCATTATCGGTCAGGGCATTGGTTTGGCTTTGCGGGGTTTAAGGCCAATTGCCGAAATCCAATATTTAGATTATCTGCCTTATGCCTTAAATGTGCTGATAGACGATTTAACGACCATGAGTTACCGAACTTTCGGCGGGCAAATTGCGCCGGTAATTGTGCGTACACGTGGCCATCGTTTGGAAGGCATCTGGCATTCGGGTTCGCCGATGGGCATGATTGTAAACGCACTTCGCGGTATGCACATTTGTGTTCCTCGAAACATGACGCAAGCCGCAGGAATGTACAATACGTTGCTTCGCGGAAACGAGCCTGCTTTGGTAATTGAATGCTTGAACGGTTATCGTTTAAAAGAAAAACTTCCGGCAAACGTAGGCGATTTTACCGTTCCCTTAGGTAAAGCAGAAATCATCAAAGCAGGAACAGATTTAACCATTGTTACGTATGGTTCCACCTTAAATATTGTTCATCAGGCTGCTGCTGAACTCGAAAAAATGGGAATTTCGGTAGAAATTGTTGATCCACAAACGCTTTATCCTTTTGATTTGGACCAACTTTGTTCTGCTTCCGTTAAAAAAACTAATAAATTGCTGGTGGTGGATGAAGACGTACCAAGCGGTGCTTCAGCTTACATTTTGCAGCAAATCGTGGAAAAACAAAAAGCTTATTATTTTTTAGATAACCAGCCGAGAACGTTAACCGCAAAAGATCATCGTCCGCCTTACGGTTCTGATGGCGATTATTTTAGCAAACCTTCTGTAGATGATATTATTGAGGTGGTTTATGAAATGATGGGCGAGAGCAAGCCGGGGCAGTTTCCGAAGATTTATTGACGCTTCTTTTATAGGCTTGATTTTTATCTTATAAAAGAAGTATCAATCCAAATTAATATTTAAGTTTTCTTAAAATTAGATAAGATTTTAAATAATAACTTTATCACATGGTTTTGACTGTTTGTGATACTTCTATTCTTTGTCGTAACCAACAAACACAAAAAGAATTTCGGAATAAAATTAAGCTTTGGCTAAAAATTCATTATCTAAACGTAACCTGTTTAAATGAAGAAACCGGATATTTATGTTTTATAAGCAACACTTTTATCGATAAAGCAACTTCAAAGTTTGGCGATGTTAAAGCACATGCTTTGGCAAATCTTCCTTCTATAATAAGAAATGCAATTTTCACAAATAGTGAAACAGATAATAAAGGCAGGCCAGACATTTTACGGTATCTAAAATTTGAAAGCCTGATAGATGTGGATGGAGCGGAGTATGTTGTTTGGCTTTATGTGCGGCAAACAATAAATGAATATCAGCTTTACTCGCTACATATTAAAATATAAAAACGCTTTAAAGCTGATAACGTGGTACGTCGTAGATATAAAATCTAAGTTGCGTATTCGCACAATTGGACACAGCCTTAAAGCGCATTACAAAGATGGTTGTTTTGAATTATAAATCAAAATGCTTCTTTTGGCACACTAATTTTTTGCTGATAAAAGAAGCATTCTAATTGTTATGCCATCGCTTTAACAATATCTTTCAAAAAAATATGATGAATCTTAAAAAAGGTTTTTTAGCTGCTTGTTGTGTTTTGGCAATTGGCTTTCTGCACGCGCAAAACACAAAGCCAGGTTTATACCACGAACCTTTCCGGCCGCAGGTTCATTTTTCTCCACCCGAAAAATGGATGAACGACCCGAACGGCATGGTTTATAATAAAGGCGTTTATCATTTATTTTACCAGTTTTATCCAGATGCAACGGTTTGGGGACCAATGCATTGGGGACATGCGGAAAGTAAAGATTTGATACATTGGCAGCAAAAGCCAATTGCTTTATATCCGGATAGTTTGGGTTACATATTTTCGGGCAGTGCGGTTTTGGATGTTCATAACACTTCCGGTTTTGGGAAAAACGGACAAGCACCGTTGATTGCCATCTTTACGCACCATGATCCAAAAGGAGAGAAGGCCGGTAAAGCTGATTTCCAGAATGAAAGTATTGCCTACAGTTTGGATGATGGAAAAACCTGGACGAAATACAGCGGAAACCCGGTTTTGAAAAATCCTGGAATTAAAGATTTCCGCGACCCGAAAGTAATGTGGTTTGAGGCTTCAAAAAAATGGATCATGACTTTGGCCACCAAAGACCGGGTTACTTTTTTCTCTTCCCTCAACTTAAAAGACTGGAAAAAGGAAAGCGAGTTTGGCGCGCAGCTTGGTGCACATGGCGGCGTTTGGGAATGTCCGGATTTATTTCCGCTCTCTTTAAACGGTAAAATTTATTGGGTTTTGCTGGTCAGTATCAATCCTGGCGGGCCAAATCAGGGTTCGGCAACGCAATATTTTGTGGGGAATTTTAACGGCAATTCGTTTATCCCCAAAAACACTGCAACAAAATGGATTGATTACGGCCCGGATAATTACGCCGGCGTTACGTGGTCTAACACCGGAAAACGAAAAATATTTTTAGGCTGGATGAGTAACTGGCTTTATGCAACTCAAGTGCCAACCGTAAAGTGGCGGAGCGCGATGACGATTCCGCGCGAACTGAGTTTGCAGGAAGTGAACGGCGATATACTTTTGGCTTCAAAACCGGCCAAAGAGTTTGATGCGCTTCGGTTAAGTCCGAAAGTTGTTAAAAATGCGCAGGTTGACGGAAGTTTGAATTTAACCAACAAATTCGGACAGTTACCGAAACAATTCGAGTTAAAATTAAGCATAAAAGAAGTAAAGGATTTCAGCATAAATTTATCAAATACCGTTGGTGAGCAATTGATTATCGGTTTTGACAAAGCGCGCAACAGCTATTATATCGACAGAAGAAAAGCAGGCGAAAGCAGTTTTAACAAAGATTTTGCAGCCATTCATTATGCGCCAAAATTATCTGCTTCAAAAAGCATTGATCTTACTTTAGTGGTTGATGCCGCATCTGTCGAATTGTTTGCCGATAACGGTTTAAGCGTGATGACAAGTATTTTCTTTCCGAAAAAGCCAATTACCAATTTACAACTTCAGGCTAACGGTTCATTATTTACCGATTTAGAAATGATACCACTAAAAAGTATCTGGAAATAAATTGGGGTTTGAAGATTGGACAACAGATATGCTTCTTTTATCGGTATAAAATTATTACTGCCATTATTGATTTGGAATATAATTATCTGCTTAATCCAAACCATGCTTCTTTTACTGGTATAAAAATTGTCAAGGTTGAGCGGTTTAGCTTTGATGTGAGATTGAAAGGGGGTTTGTAGTTTTTAATGCCTACCTTATGAGTACTTCAATGCTGTTATAAGACCTTAAAAAACTATACCCTGGCTCTATTATATAGTTCATTGTTTCAATAGAATCTAAATTTCCAATTTTCATTACATCTTCAAGGTTATCATAAGGTATATCTGAATGAATGGATAAGCGATGTATTCTGCGGGTATGAGGATCAAAATCTATTAGTAAATGTTGCCCGTTTTTGTGGTAATGATTCGTATAACCTTCTACATTAGGACGAGAAGGATC
>NZ_CALMAT010000119.1 GCF_937859865.1 uncultured Mucilaginibacter sp. | reverse complement strand
GCATCACATTTAGCAAAACTGATGTGTTTTTATCCATTGCGGTTGGCTTAGTGGTCGGCACGTTAATGTCCATCATCACCGAATATTATACCGCAATGGGCAAACGCCCGGTGATGAGCATCATCAAACAATCTTCTACCGGCCACGCCACCAATATTATTGCCGGTTTGGCGGTTGGGATGGAGTCAACCGTGTTGCCGATACTGGTTTTAGCAGCCGGAATTTATGGCTCTTTCCATTTTGCAGGATTATATGGCGTTGCAATTGCTGCTGCCGGAATGATGTCAACCACAGCCATGCAGTTGGCCATTGATGCTTTTGGACCGATTGCAGATAACGCTGGAGGGATTGCCGAAATGAGCCAGTTGCCCGAAGAAGTGCGCCACCGCACCGATATTTTGGATGCCGTTGGCAACACCACCGCTGCAACCGGAAAAGGTTTTGCCATTGCTTCGGCCGCTTTAACTTCGCTGGCTTTATTTGCCGCTTTTGTTGGCGTTGCCGGTATAGATCATATTGATATTTATAAAGCCGATGTTTTGGCCGGGTTGTTTATCGGCGGCATGATCCCGTTTATTTTTTCGGCTTTGTGTATTTCTGCCGTTGGCCGCGCCGCCATGGCCATGGTGCAGGAAGTGCGCCGACAGTTCCGCGAAATCCCGGGCATCATGGAGTACAAAGCCAAACCCGAATACGAAAAATGCGTGGCTATTTCTACGCAAGCTTCCCTTCGCGAAATGGTTGCACCGGGTCTGATCGCTTTAATCACGCCAATTATTGTTGGTTTTACGCTTGGGCCTGAAGTTCTGGGCGGCTTGCTGGCCGGCGTTACCGTTTCGGGCGTATTGATGGGCATCTTCCAATCCAATGCTGGCGGAGCTTGGGACAATGCCAAAAAGTCTTTTGAAAAAGGCGTAGAGATCAACGGCGAAATTTATTACAAAAAATCAGAGCCGCACAAAGCTTCCGTTACCGGCGATACCGTTGGCGATCCTTTTAAAGATACTTCCGGCCCTTCCATGAATATTTTGATCAAACTGATGTCTATTGTTTCTTTAGTGATCGCACCACACATACATGTTGATAATAACGGCGTTACAAAAATCCTTCCTCAAAACCACAAAGCGATTAAAATTGAGGCGGTAAAAACAACATTTACAAAAATAAAGCCTTGATGGTTAGCATATCTGTTAAAGCTTGTTTAAATTTTGTTTATTTATTTTACCATGCTTCTTTTATCACCTAAAAATTGGTATACCTGGTTTTTGGTTTGTTTAAGCTGACACAAACACCAATTTTTATAGGGTAAAAGAAGCATCAACAATTTTTCTTATATAGATTTGAACAAGCTTTTATGGCAAAGGGATTTCTTGCAAAGAAATCCCTTTCTTTTTGTCAGTAAATTTAATTACGTTTGGAATTACAGATAAAATCAACCAAATAATTAAAAAACTACATGAGTCTATTTTTAAAAAAGCCCATCAGTACGCTCATGGCCGAATCGGCCGAGTCTGAAAAAAGCCTGAAACGTACATTAACAGCGGGTTCTTTAATTGCTTTAGGAATCGGTGCCATCATCGGTGCGGGTTTATTTGTACGTACTGCCGCTGCGGCTGCGCAAAACGCCGGCCCATCTGTAACTTATGGTTTTATCCTGGCCGCAATCGGCTGCGCACTGGCTGGACTTTGCTATGCAGAACTTTCCTCTTCCATCCCAATTGCCGGTAGTGCTTATACTTATAGTTATGCTACCATGGGCGAACTCATTGCCTGGATTATTGGTTGGGATTTGATTTTGGAATATGCCGTAGGCGCTGCAACCGTTGGTATTGCCTGGAGCGAATATTTAAATAATCTGTTGGTCAACGTTTTGGGTTGGGGAGCAATACCTTATCAATGGTGCCATTCCCCTTTTCAAACTTCTGTAGATGGCACGCAGAACGGCATGAGCAATCTTCCAGCCTTGGCCATTGTATTTATTTTAGCCATGTTGTTGATCCGCGGAACACAAGAATCAGCGTTGGTAAACGGCATCATCGTTATTACCAAAGTTGCTATTGTAATCCTGATTATTATTTTAGGATGGAAGTTTATCAATCCTGCAAACCATACACCTTACATCCCAGAGCCAACAAAATATGTTGACCATGAAGGGATTTCGCACAATTTTGGAGGGGTTATGGGTATCCTTGGTGCGGCAGGAGTGGTGTTTTTTGCTTTTATCGGTTTCGATGCCGTTAGTACAACCGCCCAGGAAGCAAAAAACCCTAAACGGGATATGCCGATCGGTATCTTAGGTTCTCTGGCTATTTGCACCGTACTTTACATTTTGTTTGCCCATGTTTTAACAGGTATGGCTACTACAGAAGATTTTAGGACTTCGGGTAAAGAAGCTTCCGTGGTTTTCGCCATTAATAAATATATGATTGGTTATGGTTGGCTGGGCAAATTAGTTACCGTTGCTATTTTGGCCGGTTTTTCTTCTGTTATTCTGGTGATGCTTCTAGGCCAGTCGCGTGTTTTTTACTCCATGAGCCGGGATGGTTTGCTGCCAAAAGTTTTTAGCGAGATACATCCAGTTTATAAAACGCCTTATAAAGCGAGTTGGTTTATTTTGATATTGGTTGGTTTGTTTGCTGCTTTTGTTCCTGGTGATATTGTAGGCGATATGACCAGTATCGGAACTTTATTCGCCTTTATGTTGGTTTGTGTTGCAGTTATCGTTTTACGTCGAACCGATCCAGGTTTAAAGCGCGAATTTAAAACACCGTTAGTGCCGTTTGTTCCAATTTTAGGGATCATTGTTTGTGGAGCGATGATTGTAGGTTTAGGCTGGACGAACTGGCTGCGTTTGATTGTGTGGCTGTTAATTGGCTTCGTTATCTACTTCAGCTACAGCAGAAAACACTCTGTACTTCAAAATAAAAGCAACCTGATTGATCCAATCGTTCCGCCAAAATCTCCGTTCGTATAAAAACATTCAAATTGAGCTTAAAAAAGGTTCTGCCACTGCAGAACCTTTTTTAGTTTTGGTGCTTTCTTTAATGCCAACTAAACCGGATGAAAAAAAATAAAAATTTGTGGACTTTAGTTTTCATCTGTGTCATCAATTCGTTAGGGTTTGGCATCATTGTTCCGCTCATTTATCCATACGGCAAGCAGTTTGGCATGACCGAACAAATGTTGGGCTTGCTGACGGCCTCTTTTTCCGTTGCCCAGTTTTTTGCCACACCGGTTTTAGGTTCTTTGTCTGATAAATATGGCCGCAAACCTTTGCTCATCATTAGCCTGATTGGCACTTGTGTTTCCTTTGTTTTGTTTGCGCAAGCACGAAGCCTAATCATGCTTTTTGCCGCCCGTATTTTGGATGGCATTACCGGCGGCAATATTTCTGTGGCCCAGGCCATGGTTTCTGATACTTCTTCCCCTGAAGACCGCGCTAAAAACTTCGGTATCCTCGGTTCGGCCTTTGGTTTTGGCTTTGTTATCGGCCCGGCAATTGGCGGCGTAATGAGCAAGATCAGCTTGCAGGCGCCATTTTATTTTTCGGCGGCCATTGCCTTGGTTGGTGTTTTGTGCGCACATTTCTTTTTAAAAGAAACCAATTCGGGCAAAGAGCGTAAGAACGACAGTAAGTTCGAATTTAAATCCTTAATCACGGTTTTAAAAGCACCGGTTATCGGCAATGCTATTTTTATCGGCTTTTTGTTAACAACAGCGCAGTTTGCAATGATCATCGGTTTTCAAACCTTTACGGCAGATGTTTTAAAAATTACGCCTTTCCAAATCGGTGTCTTTTTTGCCGGTTTTGGCATTTCTGGAATCCTGATGCAACTGGCCGTGCCTTACATCACCAAGCTGTTTTCCTCCAAATCATTGATACTTCTTTTATCGCTAATTTTTTGTTTTGTGGCGATGCTGCTTGCGGGATTCACCAACAAACTGCTTGTTTTTTCGGCTTTGATGTGCGCTTACGGTTTGTTCAACGGCTTGCGAAATCCAATGCTCAATGCCATTATTTCTGATCGGGTTAGTCAGAACGAGCAAGGCAAAACGCTCGGGCTTAACCAGTCTTACGCTTCCATCGGGCAAATTTTAGGTCCGGTCAGTGCCGGTTTAATCTCCGGAATTTCTGTCCATTACGTCTTCTTTCTGTCCGCAGCTTATATTTTTATCGGGTTTTTATTTACCTTTATTTTGAGGGCAAAAGAGAAAACAAATACGCAAAGCGATGTTAACATTTAACCCCCGCGAAATCCTTTCGGTAACGATGATTCTTTTTGCCATCATTGATATCATCGGCACCATCCCGATCATCATTGATATGCGGCAAAAAGCCGGACGGATCGAATCCGAAAAAGCATCGGCAACCGTTTTTGTGCTGATGATCATCTTCCTTTTTGTGGGCGATCAACTGTTGTCCATCATTAATATTGATGTGGCTTCTTTTGCCATTGCCGGTTCGCTGGTGATATTTATTATCGCGATGGAACTGATTTTGGGCGTCCGTTTTTTTAAAGAAGACGAAATTTCTTCTACCGCTTCCATCGTCCCGCTTGCTTTTCCGCTCATTGCCGGTGCCGGAACGATGACCACTTTGCTTTCCCTCAAATCCGAATACCAAACGCAAAACATCATCATCGGCATCGCCTTAAATACCATTTTTGTTTATTTGGTTTTGAAGAATGTGCAGTGGCTGGAACGCTTGTTGGGCAAAACCGGGTTAAATATTTTGCGCAAAGCTTTTGGTATTATTTTGCTGGCCATTTCGATCAAGCTTTTCAGAAGCAATACGCATTTGTAAAGGTTTTGCTGTCATTCCGAACCGAAGGGGAGGAATCTTCATCAAATTTATGCTGATAAAAGAAGTATTGGTTGAAAGAGGATTTCTCCCTACGGTCGGGATGACAGCAAAAAATTAAACTATCTTTACCAACCGCGCCACAAACATCGTGTCCGATTTCCGTTCGTAACCTTTTAACAATTCAAAAGATTCTAATCGCAAACCTGCTTCTTTTACCAGGTAATTTACAACGTCTTCGTTTTCTTCGCGGAAAGCAGAGCAGGTAATATAAACCAATACTTTTCCAGGTTTTAAATATTTGACCACGTTTAAAGCAATCGTTTTTTGCAGTTGCTGGAAAAAGGAAATCCGCGAAGCGCTAAACTGACTGATCATTTCCGGCGTTCGTCCCCAAGTTCCGCTGCCGGTGCAAGGCGCATCTAAAATAATGCCGTCGAAAGTATAATCGTGCAAAACAGAATCTACATTTTGGGTAAGATCAAGTAATTTTTTCTGATACTTTTTGATGCCGGCCTGTTGTAAACGCTCTTCCAAATTATCTAAAATAGATTCGCGAATGTCCGAAACAACCAGCTTTAAATCCGGTTCCAATTCGTGCAGCAACAAAGTTTTTCCACCCGAAGCAGCGCAGGCATCCCACCAGTTTTCCCATTTTTTAGGCTGAAAATTGCGCGCCGTTTGCTGCGAAGATTCGTCCTGCACTTCAAAATAACGCTGGCTCGGAAAAATGGTATCCAGCTTCGTCCCGTTCGGCAAAGCCAAACATTGTTCGCTTTTCTGCCGAAAAACAATTCCTGCATCCGTCAGCGTCTGCTTCACCTGAAATTCATGACCTTTTTGAATGCGGATAAAAAGATCAGGCTGGATAAAAAAGGACGATAAAAACAGTATTGGATCAATTTCGGCAGAAAAATGATGGGTGAAAGGGAAAATATCTTCCAGGTTAAAATCCGGATATGCTTCTTTTAGCACCATAATTTTGTCCTGAATATTCAAATGGATCTGAGCCGCCAGTTCCGGTTTAAAAAAACTCAAAAAAGAGTTTTCCTGGTTGTTGCACAAAAACTCGGCAGCAAACAAACGCTCTTCCGGCGCGTGGTTGGCCAGCGCTTTCCCCAACCTAAAATAATTGTAAACCAGGCGCGAAGCCACACGCCGATCGGTAGAACCCATTTTTTTGTGCAGCCGAAAATAGCCCGGCAAAAATTTGTACAAAGGCGTTTCTGCCGGATAACTTTCCAGCAAAGCTAAAAATGTACGAAGCTGGTTTTCGGCCCTCATTTTACTGGTTTCAACGAATAATCCTGGTATTGCAACAATTCTACATAACTGTTAATCCAACCGTAACCTTTTTTCTGCACAAACTCAAAACGGTTGTGCAAAGCATCAAAAGGCCTGTTTTGCAAATGGTTAAAATCAGCAGATGGATCGCTTAAGATTTTTCCGAAATACAAACCGGTATCAAAACCATTGATGGCATATTCGGTCGGTTCGGCGTGGTACATTTTACGAAAACTTTTGATAAAGGCAACCATTTCCGGCGATTTGTAATTGATTTGATAAGCCGAAGTAATAAAAGTATGCATTTTCTCCAACGTTTCCGGTCTTAAATACGTGGCTTTGTTCCAGTTTGGGTGGCCGAAAAGCTGGATTGGGTATGTATCTGAAAGTTTATCCAGCGCATTCAAAGTAACTTTCAAAAACGAACGCTGCGTGGAAGGGACGACAAAAACATTTTCGGAGGTTTTGGAAAGTGTGGGCAAAAGTGCCGTAAAATCGCCTTTAGAAATGGTAACATCAACAATTTTAATCCGTTTCTTACTCAAACTGTCCAGCGTTTTTTTAAATGGCAAAATGTATTTGTTCTCTTCGGAAAAACCGGAACGCAAAATGTAAACGGTTTTTGGGTTGATGTTTTCCTTGATATATTGCGCCACACGCATTGCATGAAATTCAAGCGGCGGCGTTAAAGTGATGAGCGAAGGATTGTTGTAAGTTGCCGGAGAAGCGGCCGAAAGCGGCGAAACAACAGGCTTGTGCAAACTGCTGATGCGCGCCGAAAAAGCCTGAACGCCAGCCGGAAAAACCGGGCCAACAATCAAATCGCTTTTGCGGACGGACGGGTTTAAAGCCAGGTTTTGCGCCTGCGTTTGTTCATCTTTTGTATCGAAAACGGTTAGTTTAAAACTTTGTCCGTTGCCGGTTAACGAATCCAAAGCCAGTTTAAAACCTTCATAAAAATCAACCGCGATATTGGTTTTAATTTGATTTTGAGTGGAAATAACCGAACCAGCCGGATCAAGCGAAAACGGCAGCAACAAAGCGATAGACGGAACGCGTGCTGTTTTTACCGGTGTTTTTTCGGCAACTTTTACCGTGTCGTTTTTTTTGACTGCTGGCTTTTGTTCTTCCGTTTTTGCAACCGGCGTTTGCACCACCGGCCGTATTTTTGGCGAACATGCAGCCCAAAAAAGTGCCGGTAAAAACAGTATCAGCCATTTATTCCCACTCAATGGTGGCCGGCGGTTTCGAGCTGATGTCGTACACAACGCGGTTAATTCCTTTAACATTATTGATGATTTCGTTAGATATTTTTCCAAGCAGGTTGTACGGCAAATGGCACCAGTCGGCCGTCATGCCATCCAAAGATTCCACGGCACGCAGGCAAATCACGTTTTCGTAAGTGCGTTCATCGCCCATCACGCCCACAGATTGCACCGGCAAAAAGATGGCGCCCGCCTGCCAAACCTGATCATAAACACCAGCCGCCCTTAAATTGTTGATGTAAATCGCATCGGCTTCCTGCAAAACCGCTACTTTTTCGGGCGTTATTTCCCCCAAAATACGGATGGCCAAACCCGGACCGGGAAAAGGATGGCGGCCGAGAATATCTGGGTCAATTTCCAGCGCTTTGCCTACTTTGCGCACTTCATCTTTAAACAACGTATTCAGCGGTTCTACTACTTTTAGCTTCATAAAATCGGGCAAACCGCCAACATTATGGTGCGATTTGATGGTTGCCGATGGCCCTTTTACCGAAACCGATTCGATCACATCCGGATAAATCGTTCCTTGCCCCAGCCATTTTACATTTTCGATGCGGTGTGCTTCGTCATCAAAAACTTCTATAAAAACACGGCCGATGGCTTTTCGCTTTTTCTCCGGATCAGACAATCCCTGCAAAGCATCGTAAAAACGTTGTTTGGCATCCACGCCTTTTACGTTCAGGCCCATGTGCTGGTACGAATCCAAAACGGACTGGAACTCGTCTTTCCGCAGCAAACCGTTGTCCACAAAAATACAATGGAGGTTTTTACCGATGGCATGATGCAGCAAAACCGCAGCCACTGAAGAATCTACGCCGCCGGAAAGCCCGAGAACCACTTGGTCATCACCTAATTTTTCTTTAAGTTCTGCAATCGTGGTTTCTACAAAAGAATCAGCCGTCCAATCTTGTTTACAACCGCAAATATCCACCAAAAAGTTTTGCAGCAATTGCTTGCCATCAATGCTGTGCGTTACTTCCGGGTGAAACTGGATGCCGTAAGTTTGGGTTCCTTTGATTTGATAAGCGGCAACTTTAACCGAATCTGTACTGGCGATGATTTCAAAATCATCGGCAATTCTGGCAATGGTATCACCGTGCGACATCCAAACCTGTGAGTTGGCCCGAATTTGCTTGAACAGCGGGTTTTCTGATTGAATGAATTGCAGATGAGCGCGGCCATATTCCCGCGTGCTTGAAGCCAAAACTTCGCCGCCGGAATGATGGGCCAGAAACTGTGCGCCGTAACAAACGCCCAAAACCGGCAAATTGCCATGAAACGGAATAAAATCGAAATGCGGCGCATCGGTTTGGCGCACAGAATATGGGCTTCCAGAAAGAATAATTCCTTTTACAGATTCGTCAAATTCGGGCAAATGGTTAAAAGGATGGATCTCGCAGTAAATGCTCAATTCCCTGACGCGGCGCGCGATGAGTTGGGTAAACTGCGAACCAAAATCAAGAATAATAATTTTTTCTTGCATCCGCGAAGATACAGAAGAAGTTGGAAAGTTAGAAAGACGGGAAGTCTGAAAGTCGGGAAGCCGCTTTGTTATTTCGACCAAAGGGAGAAATCTTCTTTCAACTTTACAAATATGAATCGCTTCTAAGAAGATCTTTCCCGTTGGTCGGGAAGACAGCAAGCATCAACATAACAAAACAAGGCGCATAAAAAACACCGGTAAAAGAAGTATGCACGCAAAACGTACCTTTGTGCTTTCCATCTTCAAACTCCAAACCCTCCATGTGGGCAGAAAAATTAAAGCTCAGTAAACAATTAGCACGAACGGTAACTGAAGCCGGTTTTGCCAGTCCGAAAGAAATTCAACTTAAAACCTTGGCCAGGATAGCAGGCGGACAGGATTTAATTGTGGTTGGCCCGGAAGGTTGCGGCAAAACCACAACTTATATTCTGGCTGTTTTAAACCGCATCAAACAAGGTTTTGGCGATGCACCACGTGTTTTAATTTTGGTGGACAGCAAAGAAAAAGTAGAAGCTGTTTTAGAACAATTTAGTTTATTTACCAAAAACAAAACCATCCAAATTGTAGGTTTATTTCCGTCGCCGGGAATGGAAACGCAGTTGAACGCTTTGGCCGATGGCGCCGATGTGGTTGTGGCCACGCCAGACCGTGCGCGTGCCATTTACCTGAAATTGGGTTTGAACTTGAACAAAGTGGATTTGCTGATTTTGGATGACGCCGAACTGATCATCAAACAAGGTATGCAATTGCCGGTTGCCGAACTTGCCAACAGCATTGACAAAGCGCAACATTTGGTTTTTACCGAAGTAATGCATGATAAACTGCTGAAAATGATCGGCCTGTTTATGCAAATGCCGGCAACGGTAGAAGTGGAAGAATTGACTGAAACGGATTTGGTAACGCACGAACAGTTGCTGTACCAAGTGCCAAACTTCCGTACAAAATTGAATTTGCTTGATTTGTTTTTGCAAGATGCCGATGTTTTCACCAAAAATGTGGTTTTTGTAAATACTTCTTTTACTGCCGAAAAAGTGTTGAAGAGTTTGGGCAAAAGCGTTAAAGAGGAAGCGGCGATACTTAACCCGCAATTTTTTGATACGGCAGGTTTTGATGACATTCAGCAGTTTAAAGCGGCATCGAATATGCGTACTTTGATTGTGGCGAATGAAAATACGCCGAACCTGGATTTGACCGACATCCCGTTTCTCTTCCATTTCGAACTTCCGGAAGAAAAAGAAATTTTCATCAAACATGTGGTGAACCAATGGCCGCAGGAAAATTTTGAGGTGCTGGCCATTACTTTTGCCACTGATTTGGAGTTGGCAATGGTTAGGAAAATAGAACAAGCCATCGGACAAAAAATACCGGTTGCCGAATTGCCGGAAGGTTTGGTGATCGAAAAAGAACTTAAAAAAGACGTAGAAAAGTCGGCCACAAAAGCAGCCCAAAAAGCACCGGAAACGGGTGCAGCTTTCCACGAAAAAAAGGCCAGTAATGCCAAAACTTACAACTACAGTTCGGGCGAAAAAGCCAAAATGAACAACAAGCGGAAACATTAAGCGCTTGTTTGAAATTTATTTGTCGAAGTTCCAATGCTTCTTTTACCCTATAAAATTAGTGTTTGCATCAGCCTAAAAAAAACTTTGTACACCAATTTTTATAGGGTAAAAGAAGCATCAATATTTTCTCTTGTGTAAATTTAAACAGGCGCTATACAATTAATTTTTTAACAGATTAAGAGAACTTCTATTGTTGTTGACGGTTGTATCAGCAATGAAAAAACATGCTTTACTAATTGCTTTTTTTACCGCATTAATTTATGCAGAAGCAAAGGCACAAACCATAACCGGGCCGAATGGTGAAAAATTTGCAGTACGCACCGTAGCGGCAAAATTAAGCGACCCATGGGAAATTACTTTTGGCCCAGATAATTACCTATGGGTAACTGAAGCAAAAGGTTACCTCGTAAGCCGGATTGATACTGCTTCGGGCAATAAAACGGTGCTGCTGGATTTGAACAGCGAAAGGCAGTTTCCGCGGTACGACAGGATGCACAACGGCAAGCCCTGGCCGCAAGCCGGTTTGATGGGTATGGCTTTGCACCCACAGTTGTTATCCGGCAAGCCTTATGTTTATTTGTCATATATGTACCAGTTTAAAGGCGCAAACCAAAGTGGCAGTGGCTGCGCTTTAAATTATGGCGGCTGTTTTTTCAAAACAAAAATTGTGCGCTACGAATACGATACCAAAGCACAAAAGCTAGTTAACCCGGTTACGCTTTGCGATACTTTGCCTGGCAGCAACGACCATAACGGCGGGCGTTTAACCATTGCTTTCGTAAACGGTAAAAACTATTTATTTTATTCTATCGGAGATATGGGTGCGGGCCAGTTTGTAAACGCCAACCGTCCAAACCATGCGCAGCAAAAAGACGATTACGAAGGGAAGATATTGCGTTTTAACTTGGAGCCGGACGCAGACCAAAACCCTTTTGACAAATGGATCCCTACCGATAACCCTTTCAACACCAATTCACGGCAAAATGCAGTTTGGAGTTTTGGCCACCGCAACCCGCAAGGCTTGTTTTATGCCGTTGTAAATGGCACCGGAAGGTTGTATTCCTGCGAGCATGGCCCTTTTTCGGATGATGAAGTTAACATCATCGAGAAAGGGAAGAACTACGGGCATCCTTTAATTATCGGTTATCCTGATGGCAATTACAATGGTTTGGCGGCAGGTGTTTCCAACCATGACAGCCTGCCGGGCAAGTGGCATACTACTTATCCTTTTATCCGCTCAGAGCAGGAAAACGTAAAGCTAATCGGAACTGAAAATTATCGTGCGCCGCTTAAAACTTTGTATCCCAACTCTTCATCTTTTTTAACTAAACTTTTTAATGACATTGAAAGCGGCAACAATGGAACCAAATGGGCATCCGAAGGGATAAGCAGTATTGAGGTTTATACGGCGAACAGTATTCCGGGATGGAAAAACTCGGTGTTGCTGACCGGCCTGAAAAACGGAAAACTGATCCGGTTAAAGCTGAACGAACGGGGCGACCAAATCACTTCTGATACCATTTGTTATTTTAAAGGCGATGTACGTTACCGCGACCTGGCTTTATCCCCCGATGGAAAAAAGATTTATTTATCAACAGACACCGGTTCGGTTTCTTCCGGCCCTTCCAAAGAAAACCCGCAGCAAATAAGTTACCGGGGCAGTATTTTAGAGTTCACTTATTTAGGCCAAGACCCAACCGGGCAAAAGCAACCAGCCAAACTTCCCGAAAAAAGTGTGGTAGAAGGCCCGAAGAAAAAGGCTGAGTAAAAATTGTTGTTAAAGGTTGACACTGTTTTTATGCCGATAAAAACAGTATCAACCTATATTGTCGGCTTTTTTAAGCAGAAGCGGATGTACAAGTCTTCCACTTTTTTTCTGGCCCAAGGCGTTTTACGCAAAAAAGTTAAGCTCGATTTAAGGCTTGGGTTATCCGTAAAACAATTGATGCGGATGCGGTTGCCTAATTCTTCCCAGCCAAAATGTGCCACTAAATCATTCAAGATACTTTCCAGCGTTTTGCCGTGCAGCGGGTTGTTGCTTTGTGTTTCCATCAGTTTAAACAAATGTAAAAAAAGATTAGCTGGCTAAACCAAAATACCGATCAAACAAAATCCAGCCGGCCTGACTTTACCACAAATGAAAACAGCAACAGCATTGGCCGGAGGATTGGCAGGCGCATTAACGCTCAACCTAATCCATGAAACTTACCGAAAGATAGATAAAGACGCACCGCATATCCATTTGATTGGGGAAGAAGCGCTGACGAAATTGTTGAAAGCAGCCGGTTTGCCTCTTCCTTCCACCCAAAAAGAGTTGTACGCCTGCACTTTAGCTGCCGATATTTTAAGCAATGCTTTGTATTACAGCCTGATTGGTTTTGGGAAAAAGAAGCATTTGTTGAGGCGGGGCTTGGTTTTAGGGCTGGCGGCAGGAGTGGGAGCGGTTTTTTTACCTTCTAAAATGAACTTAAACCAATCGCACAGCGACCGGACAACAGAAACGAAAGTTTTAACAATTTTGTGGTACACCTTGGGCGGTTTGGCAGCGGCCGGGGCGATTAAAGTTTTAGGGAAAAAGAAATAAATTTCAGCGTTTCATAAAATTGATGCTTCTTTTATCGGGTAAAATTTGGTGAGCCTTTGACAAGCTTAGGATTAGAAACTTAGAATTTAGCGCAACAAACTGTTATAGCAACAGAATATCAATCTGGTGCGCATGCACCATGTTTTCCAGCGGCGACCAGGCAAAAACGGTAAAGCGGCCATCTTGCGAAGCAACCAAGGCAACGGCATCGCGTTGGTCAAACACAAATTGTGCTGCCGAAAGGTGCCTTGTTCCGCCTAAAGTAGCCGGATGGATTACGCTGGCCGAACTGCCGATCACTGGTTCTGTAAGCACGATCTGATCTACCCGTTTACTTTTCCACGACCTACCGATCTTGGCACCAAAAGCAAGCAGTTCGTGCCGGTCGTTGATTACGGTTGCGCCGTCAACCGCCGTCAAGCCGCCAACACTATCTACAGCTTGCCGTAGCATGTTTTGCCACAAAAGCAGGTTTTTTTCCTGGTCAATTTGTTTCGTCAGGTCTGATAACCCGGAAAAAGCCGAAACCACAGGATAAGTAATGGGATGGATGATCGAATCGCGCCAGTTGTCCGTATCTGCCGGAACCACCAACACCGCGCCGCCGCGACCATGGGCACGCATGGCAGTGGCCAACTGTACCAGCACATTAATGGAATCAGCATCATTGTTGCTGTAATGAGAAGTAAAGCCTAACAAAGAATTGATGATCGGCGGGCGTTCGGATGCGTTTTGGCTGATTTCATCCACCACTTTAATCTGGTCGCCTTTTAGTGTGGCCACGTTTACAAACTTTCCTAAACCATCTATCCGGCGGTGTTTTACAACCAACAGGCCGGGTTCAACCACTTCCAGCACAAAGCACAGGCCCGGGATTTCGCGTGTTGTTCCCCACAAATACAGCTCGCCGTCTTCTATCCAAATCCCTAAATGGATGCCCGGACGCTCTACTGCCGGTGCCAGTTTGGTTAAAGTTTGTGTTTTAAACGGCAGCCTGTGTTTAAACACCAAAGGCATTCCGGCCATTTCTTCAGGCAAAAAAGCAAGGGATATTTTGGGCGATCGGCCTTCTTCGCGGCCTAAGCTTGCCCAAAAAGCCACATCAATAATCGCTTCAATAACTTCGGCAGATGGTTCGGGCGCCAGTTCTTGCACTGCGTTTAAGCGTGCCGCGTTAAAATGTTTTTTAAAATGAAGGTCAACTGCTTCCGAAACCGCAAAAGCAGCCTGGTAAGTAGGTTGAGAAATCCTTCTTTCGTTTAAGCTGGTGGAAAGGGCATTGTTCATTATGGCTGACAGTGGCTTGCAGGTTTGTATCAAAACTAACCTAATTTAAACGGGTAAGCAAGTTTCGTATGTCAGCCTAATGTTGTTTGTTTTATTTTAAACCGCCGATACTTCTTTTACCGGCATAAAATCAGTGTACGTTGTTGATATGGAAGGACAGTTTAACGCAGCCAATTTAGAATCAGTTTGTATTACAGCAAAGCCACGCTGCAAGCTTTTCTTCTTCCTTGCAATGTTTACCTTTGCTTTAAAATATTAAAACTATGGCAGCAACAAAACTAACCATCAACAACAACGGGTCGGTAAAAATAGAAGGCGATTTTGAGATTGTGGACATGCAGGGCAACAACTACGGTTTGCAGGGAAGGACTATCGTTTCGGTTTGCCGATGCGGTTTATCCACCAATAAACCTTTTTGCGATGGCTCGCACAAAGGCCATTTTGAACACAATGCCGTAGCTTTTGATTTGCCGCCACGCAAGGTTTAACCGTTAAATCAAAACAACCGGATTTTAAAAGCGGGTTTGTATTTATATACGCCCGCTTTTTTTATGTCTGTGAAATCAAGCTTTGGTCAATCGGACAAGTGCGTGGTTCAGTTCGTCTCCGGCACTAATCATTTTGTAAATGTAAACGTGCGTAGTGGCGTTGGTTTCGTTTTTGTCCAAGGCGTTCCGCCAGATTTTTTCATACAAGTTGATCGAATACAAAGCATCGGTAAGGCGAATGATACCGTTTTCCAGAGCGGCAAAAAACAGTTTTCGTTCCAGTTCCAAATGCAGCACCAAGTTGGTGATGCTTGCCGGTGCTTCTACATCATGGATCGTCCAAATGCGGTTGTGCCAGCCGTATTCTTTGTGCAATTGGTTTTGGTGCAGCATTTGCACATATTGCGCATAGCTGGTTAAACAGTTGGAAATGGAAGTTTGCAGATTGGCAAGCAGGCAGGTATCTGCAGGTTGGGCAGTGTTCATAAAGCGTACAGGTTAGGCAAGGGTAGGTTTTTTGCCACACTTCTACTTGTTTTTCAGGCAGATAGTTGTGCTGTATTTGCAATTTACTTAAACCAAACTTTATTAGCTGATAGCTTATTTTCGTACTTTTATTTTGTTTAAAATTAAACCTGAAAAACGTAAATTTTTACACAAAAGCAAAACATACCAAAACTTAATTTATTGCCTGAAAACGCTTCAGGTCCACCGTTGGCCAATCAATCATTTTAGCATAGTCTGCTACCGATTGTTCTTTTAAAAATTCCTTCATCCCGTTGTCGGCATCGGTCAAAGTTTTCCAATAAATCATCATCAAACGCTCGCCATCTGGGGCAACGCCAATGCGGCGCGTGATGTAACCGGTTTGCCTGCTGATGTATTCGGCTTCCACCTGCTGGTCCCGTTTCTCAAAAGTATCACGCACAACCTGGCGTTTTTCTTTAAAAGTGGCCAACTCAATTACATAAGGCTTTTGGTCTTTTAACGAGTTGCTGTGGTCTTCTTTTACCACAAAACGTTTGCGGTTTAAAGTGGTCGTGTCAATCAGTTTTTGTACACCTGTCCACAAAGGGTTTTGTAAAAATTTTTGCCGGCCGGCATCTGCATGTGCTATATTATCCCACGATAAAACCACCAGCCAGTTGCCTTTTTGGTCAACGCCGCTTTCGCTGCTGATATAACCGGGCTGCTTTTGAACATAAAGTTGCTGCACCAACGAGTCCAAGCGTACATATTCTGCTTGGCGGATATCTTTTCTGGTTTTACAGGTAATTATTTCAATTATATAATTGGCGTAATTAACTGGTTGCCTTTTCTTTGTCTTTTTTGTGCTGGTGTTTCCGGGGCCGTGGTTGCAGCTTCCCAATATTAAAATCGCGGCTGATAGGAGTAAAAAAGTAAAACTGTTTTTCATATTCAAAACATTTGGTGCGTTAAAGCTAATACTATTTTTACCTGCACTAAATTTAAAACCTTGTTGTAACGTTTAATTGAAAATGTGATGACAGTTTAAATGGAAGCAAACCCACGCTGATGCAAATAGGCAACAAGCAGATTTTAAAGGAGCAGCAAATTTAAAAAAGGCATTTTCTTGATCTCTGCCTAAACAAAGCCGCTTATATAATCCTTATCCTTCAACAAAAACGAATGCTTCTTTTACCGCATAAAAATCAAAATTGATGCTTTATTTAATCCTTGCCTTGCCCGTCCTTTTGTTTATGGCTTATCTGTTTCTGAACAAGCAAAAGGCAGAACCCGTCATTCAACCGGAACAAACAGAAAGTTACAAGCAGCTTTTGCAGCAACATGTGGCTTTTTACCGGCAACTGAACCCGGAACAGCAGGAAAGCTTTGTTTTGAGGGCAGTGGCTTTTTTGCAGGAAACCCATTTGGAAGGCGTTGGTTTTGAGCTGGAAGATTTAGACCGAGTGTTGGTTGCTTCCAGTGCCTTGATCCCGATTTTCAGGTTTAAAAACTGGCGTTACCCGCACCTCACCAATGTTGTTTTATATCCCGATGCCTTTAATAATGATTTTAAATTTGATGAAGGAAAAGGCGAAATGGCAGGCATGGTTGGCAGCGGTTTTATGAACGGGCAAATGCTGCTTTCGCGCGCAGCTTTGCGGAAAGGTTTTTCTGCTTCTGCGGGAGCTGAAAATGTAGGGATTCATGAGTTTGTGCATTTGCTTGACCAGGAAGACGGTGCAACCGACGGCGTGCCCGAACAGCTTTTGCCGCCTGAATATGCCGAACCCTGGATGAAACTGGTACACCGCGAAATCAAAAAAATGGAGAACGGAAAATCAGACATCAACCCGTACGCCATGACCAACGAGGCCGAGTTCTTCGCCGTAACTTCCGAATATTTTTTTGGGAAGCCCGAAAAATTGAAACAAAAACACCCGGAACTGTACGACATGTTGAGTAAGGTTTTTTTGGAGGAAAAGGAAGGCTAAAATTTTTGCCGATGCTTCTTTTACCAACCTTTTTTTTGAATAGGTTTGCAGCCGATGAAAGGCCCAACACCAGAAAAAGAAGTTTTACAAAACATAGATTTTGCTTTGCAGAAACCCGAAAGGCGCGATTTTGAAGATTGTGAACTCGTCAACTGCTCCTTCGCTTCTTTCTCGCATTACAACTTTACCGATTGTGTTTTCAAAAACTGCAACTTCAGCAACATCAATGCAGACAGTTGCAAAATGAACAATCTGGTTTTCAGCGGCTGCAAATTGCTGGGCACCAACTTTTCGCGTACGCGCGATTTTGGTTTTGCCGTTTGCTTTATAGATTGCAACCTGGAATATGCTTCTTTTGACCAGAAAAAAATGAACGCCAGCCGTTTTGAAAACTGCAAGCTGCACAGCGTAAATTTTACCCGCGCCGACCTTAGCAAAAGCAAATTCATCAATTGTGATTTGTATGAAGCTGTTTTCGATCAAACCAATTTAAGCACGGTTGATTTTACTTCCTGCAAAAATTTTATGATTGACCCGGAAATGAACAACCTGAAAAAAGCGAAGTTTGCCGCGCATGATTTGGCCGGGCTTTTATACCGTTACGATTTGGTCATCGTTCCTTAATTATTGCTAAAAAAACCAGTAAAACCAATGGATAACCAAACCATAACCAGTTACTTTGCAGTTCCATGTCTTTATTCATTTCCTCCTTAAATTCGGGCAGCAACGGCAACTGTTATTACATCGGCAATGCGCAGGAAGCGGTGTTGGTAGATGCCGGGATTTCATGTTTAGAAACCGAAAAACGGATGAAGCGTTTGGGTTTGGGTTTTGATAAAGTAAAGGCTATTTTTATTTCCCACGAACATACCGACCATATCCGAGGCGTGGAAGTGTTGTCGCGGAAATATAGTTTGCCGGTTTACATCACCCCAAAAACAAAACTGAATAGCCGCTTAGTTTTGGAAGAACACCTGACCAAACCTTTTTGCATTACAAAACCGGTACAAATTGGCGGACTGGAAATTTTAGCTTTCCCAAAACTACACGATGCCATCGAGCCGCATAGCTTTGTGATCGGTTGTAACCGTATTAAAGTTGGTGTTTTTACGGATATTGGTTTTGCCTGCAAACAATTGATCCATCATTTTAAACAATGCCACGCCGCTTTTTTAGAAGCCAATTACGATGACGAAATGCTGATGAACGGCCGTTATCCGTACCATTTAAAACACCGCATCCGTGGTGGAAAAGGGCATTTATCCAACGCGCAGGCTTTGCAGGTTTTCACCCGGCACAAGCCGGAATTTATGGGTCATTTACTGTTGTCGCACCTTTCAAAAGACAACAATTGCCCAAAATTGGTGCAACAATTGTTTGAAGGTTGTGCCAAAGGGACAGAAATTATCGTGGCTTCGCGCGATGCAGAAACGGCGGTTTATTTAATAGACGGATCGTTTTTAAAAAAACAAGCTTCAAACAAACCAACTGTAAAAGAGCAGTCAAAAATGCAGTTATCGTTATTTTGAATTTGGGCAAATGCTTCTTTTATCGGTTGTTTTTCGGCATTTTCAGAAACCAATACCAAAAAATGCACGATAAAAGAAGCATCAACAAAAACTGCAGATTTAATTTTGAAAAGCGTTAATAAACTAATAGCTTAGTTAAATTAATGTTGCTTTATGAAAACCTATACTTTTTTGTTGATAACTGCTGCGTTTTTGATTTTCAAAAATGAAATAAAAGCGCAAACAAACACGCCAAACGATGCTGTTTTGATTGATTTGTACCAAAACCAGCGTTACACAGAAGCGGTTAATTACCTGAAAAAAAATTATCCCGAACCGGTTACCAATTTAAAAGTACTTGGCCGTTTTGCTTATGCCAATCAAATGGCCGGGAAACTGTTGGATGCCGAGAGCTACTATTTGCGTATTTACCAGCAAGATTCTGCCAGTATTCCTGTTTTGTTAAATTTGGCCAATATCCAGATCAGGCGGGAAAATAACACGAAAGCTTTGTTTTATTTTGAAAAAGTGATTGCGTTGGATAAAACCAACTTTTCGGTTTATAAGCAGTTAGGCAACTTGTATTCGGATAAAGGTGAAACTGAAAAAGCGATTTCAAGCTGGCAAACGGCTAATAAAATTAATCCGCAAGAGCCAGATGTAGCCGCAGATTTAAGTTTGCTGCTGATGAATATGAAAAGGTTTAAACAAGCCGAACCAATTTTGAAAATTGCTTTACTGGCCGATTCTACCAATTTGCTTTTGTTGCGTTCGTTGGCAAAACTAACTTACATCAACAATCGGTTTAAAGAAACTATTGGTACTTGTTTAAAGCTGGTAGAATTGGGCAACGCTTCTTTGGAAGTGCAAAACATGCTTGGCACCTCATATTTTATGACAAAAAACCACACTTGTGCTTTAGAAACTTTTTTGGCAATGCCTGTGGATGCCCAGACAGAAAGGATTTGTTATTTATCGGCCAGAAGTTTTAAGGCTTTAAAGCGGTACAAACAGGCGGTAGAATATTACGACAAAACGTTGATGCAAGCCATTTCGCCAAACACAGATGTATATTATGATGAAATGGCCGACACCTACGACTTAAACAAACAGTTTAAAAATGAAGCTGTAGCTTACCAAAAAGGTTTGTTTTTTAAAGAAAAAGCCATTACGTATTATAATTTAGCCGGATTGTATGACAAAGGGCTGCACGATAAAGCCAATGCTGTAAAATTTTATAAGAAATATCTCAAGGCAAAACCGCCGGTCAAAGAGCAGGTTTATGTAGATTTTACACGCAGCCGGATTAAAGAACTGAGCAGATAAGTTGCCGCAACAGGATGCTTCTTTTACCGGCATTTTTTTAGTGGATGTCAAATTTATGCCGGTAAAAGAAGCATTATAAAATTACACCGCTATTTTGTCTGCTAAAAATACCTGATCCGTAATTTCCAAATAGTGTTTTAAGGCACTTTCAAACTCGGGCAACAAAACACCTTTTTCACTTTGCAGCGTAGCGTTTTGTGGTGCGGGTATCTTTTGCTGTAATTTTGCTGCCGGTACGCCTTTTACCAAACTGTCATTCAATCGGGCAAATTGTGCTGCTTTTCGGGCTAAGTTGGCATCTGTTGTTTGCCCCTGGTTGGCTGCATGGACAATACCACATTCGTCGTCCAGTAAAATGTTTAAAGTTTCGTGCACCAAATCCGGTACGTAGGTCAGCGAAATTAAATTGTCGTTTGCTGCTTCAACCGTCCTTCCTTCCTTGATCCGGTTTAAAATTTTCGAAATAAAACCGCTGCTTTCCCAAGGACTGAACAATTTTCCAACGCGAACAATCAAGGTTTCGGGGAAGTGTTGCAGCAACATTTCTTCTGTCTTTACTTTGCTTTGGCCGAAAATATTTCTTGGTGAAACGGCATCTGTTTCTAAATATGCTTCTTCTTTTTCTCCATTAAAAACAGATGCAGAAGAAAAAGTAACGAGTTTAATGGCGTTCTTTTTACAAGCTTCGGCCAAAAGCAAAGCTGTGTCCGTATTTATTTTGAAGCAGTTTTCCGGGTTTTGTTCTGCCAGCTCCAAATCCGCATATTCCTGTAGGTTAATAATTGCCCAAGGATTGATATCCCGGATCAGTTTTTCAAATTCAACTTGATTAACCAAACCAATTTGGTTATGAACCACGCAATGGATACTTCTGTCCGCGCAAATCTTTTCATATGCAGTTTCTATTGAAGCAAATTTGCCTAAAACTAAAACAGGTTGACTATGCGATACAGGTTTTAAATTATTGATCCTGAAAACGTTGGCATCCGGATAAGCGATCCTTTTTTCCTGTTTCCACCAGCCAAAAGTTTTTAAAACCGGTTGCTGATAAACTTTATTTTTTGATAGTTCACGGATCAGTTTAACCATTGCCGTAGGCCGCGGTTTACCAGAACGAAGGTTAAAAACGCCCGGCTCGTACAATCCCCAGGGTTTGGTTACCAACTTGTTCCAACCATAAGTGCCTAAAATGGCCCAGGCCGTTAAAGCACGGATGTCCACGCCATTGGCTTGCAACTGGTTTGCCGTTTCCCACATTTCATGGAACCAACGCATTTGTTCTTCGCGCGTGCAATGCAAATGGCACTCGGTAATGGCAAGCGGTAATTTATACCTTTCCCACGCTTCTTTTAGCAATACCGATGGCCCTGTTTTTTGTTGGTAAGGAACTCGGACAACCTCAACATCAGCATATTGATGGCGTCCGTTGCCGCCATGAACGTGCTGTGGATACTTTTGCAGGTTTTCGTCCAGGTAACGTTCGGAAGTGATGTAGTAATTAAAGCCGACGATGTCCGGTTTGCAGTGATTCTCTAAAAAGTAATCCAGCTCTTGGTTTTTAAAACCCATCCCGGTCAGGAATTTGTACATCGTTTTGTCTGGCGTTAGCGTTCCGGTGATCAAATCGTAAGAAAGCCAGCGGCGTTCGTTTTCAAAATCGGCCTGATACTTCAACAGCGGTGTGCTGTAAACTTTGCCTAAATCTTCCGTCTGAATCAGTTTTGCATTTGGGTTGACTTCCCGAATGGCCTCCATCGCCATGATAGTCGCTTTGCATTCGCTCAAAAGTACCCGGTAAAAAGAGTATGCATCTTTTTTGTGCGGATACCAATGGCCGTACAAACCGCAAAAACGTGCTGTTGTAAGCGGTTCGTTTACCGGCGTATAATATTCGAGCCAGGGAAATTTTTTGGCAACAAGTTTGGCATAATCGGCAACGCCTTGTTCAAAACTGCCGTCAAAAAAATTGACAAAAGTTGGCCCGCTGCCATGGTGCACCAAACCGGCAATTGGTTCTACATTCAGTTTTTTTAGCCGAAGTAAGTTGCGTTCGGTAAAGCTCCAATCAATTTCAGTGTCTTTTTTGGGCTGATGTTTTTCCCACAAAACCGGGTAGCGCAACATTTTGATGCCCAAAGAAGCGATTAAATCTATATCCGTTTCGCGGTTGTAATGGCCGGAAAACTCCGACTGGTCAATGTAATTATCTCCAACGCGGTTGATAGTCCCCTCAATTCCGCCCCAAATTTCTAATGGTCTTTGTGTAAGCATAACGCTCCTGTTTTAAGTGTTTATCTGGTACACTATAATATTTAACTTGTAAAATAACTTTTGGTTTTTTAAAAAGGCCAATGTGGAAAAGTGTTTGCCAGGTGTTAAAATCACCTTCACTAAAAAAGATGCTGTAAAAGAAGTATGACGGAAACGTATGGCCCAACTGTTCGGCACGGTTTTTTAAGGCATAAAAGAAGTATCGAAAAAACAGTTTGTATTTATGAAAAAAATAATTTCCATATTAAGTTTGATGATTGGCTGGCAAATGGCCTCGGCACAAACCGTTAATAAAGATGTAGCTTATGGCGATGATGCCCAGCAAAAAATGGACGTTTACCTGCCCAAAGAAAGCAAGGGCAAAATGCCTGCCATCATTTTGATCCACGGCGGAAGCTGGGTTGCAGGCGATAAAATCAACATGGCGCATTGGCTGAAACCTTTGCAAAAAGCCTTTCCGGATTATGCTATTTTCAACCTAAATTACCGTTTGGCCAACCGGCAAACCTTGAGCAATCCGTGGCCGGCGCAAATTGACGATGTTGACAAAGCGGTTGCTTTTATCAAAGACAAAGCGAAAGATTACCACATTGATAAAAAGCAATTGATTTTGCTGGGCGAAAGTGCAGGCGCGCAATTGGCTTTGGTAGAAGGATTTATCCACGACCCGAAACACGAAGTAAAAGTAGTGGTTGATTTGTTTGGCCCTGCCGATATGGTTGACCTTTACCGAGCGCACCACGAACTGGCCGGGTTGATGAACGGTGTTCCTACGGCCATCCCGAATGTTTATGCCGATGCCAGCGCGGTTGACCACGTCAGCAAGAAAAGCCCTGCTACAATTATTTTTCATGGCACGGCCGATCCGATTGTACCGATCCGAGAAAGCGATAGTTTGAATGTGAAGCTGAAACAGGCCAATGTTCCGTCGAGTTATGTTACATACCCCGGAAAAGGCCACGGTTGGCGCGGCAATGATATTTTGGATACGTATGCAAAGGCAATTGCTTTTATTAAGGAACAGATGAAGTAAGGTTGCGTTTTGTCACGTCAACGGTAGGATTGAAACCTGCGGTTACGTTTTATACGTTCTTTTTTATCAAGGAAAAAGAACGAACAAAGAAAAATTTGCGGAAAAAACAGCAAAAATCAAAACAACACAATGCTTCTTTTATACCGATAAAATTTATGCCGATAAAAGAAGCATCCTGTTCCTCAAACTTATAACCCATTTGCCCGCGCCGTAATTTCGGCAATATCCAAAACCTGAATTTCTTGTTCTTTTTCTTTGATTTTTACGCCGTCGCGCAGCATGGTCATGCAGAAAGGGCAGGCCGAAGCTACAATTTGTGCTTTGGCTTCAATCGCATCTTCAATCCGTTCGATGTTGATTTCTTTTTTTCCGGGTTCGGCTTCTTTAAACATTTGCGCGCCGCCTGCACCACAACACAAACCGTTGCTTCGGCAACGTTTCATTTCTACCAGTTCGGCATCCAAAACCTGCAAAGCGTTTCGTGGCGCTTCGTAAACGTTGTTGCCGCGGCCTAAGTAGCAAGCATCGTGGTAGGTGATACGTTTGCCCTTGAAACTTTCATTGTCCTCCGTTTTTAATTTTCCTTCGTCAATTAACTGTTGGATCAATTCGGTATGATGGATCACTTCATAATTTCCGCCCAGTTGCGGATACTCGTTTTTCAACGTATTGAAACAATGCGGACAACCAGTTACAATCTTTTTGACTGCATATGCATTTAAAACTTCAATATTCGTCAACGCCTGCATTTGAAACAAAAACTCATTTCCCGCACGTTTTGCCGGATCGCCGGTGCAGCTTTCTTCAGTTCCCAAAACGGCATAACTTAGGCCAACATGTTGTAAAATTTTGCAAATGCTTCTCGTGATTTTTTGGGCACGTTCGTCAAAACTTCCGGCGCAACCCACCCAAAATAAAATTTCGGGCGCTTTGCCTTCGGCTGCCATTTGCGCCATGGTTGGGATATGTAGTTCGTTCATGGTTGTTAGTTGATGGGTGATAGTTAATGGTTCATGGGAAGTGTTGATAGTTGATGGTCAATAGTTCATGGGAGGAGCGTAGTTGGAGACTTTGCAGGTTTTTACTATGATCTATGAACCATCCGCTAATCACTTTCTGCCCAATTCATCCTGTCGGCGTTTGAATATTTCCAAGGTGCGCCGTTGTTTTCCACATTGCTAAACATGTTGTTTAAACTTGGCGGTGCCTGCGATTCTTCCATCACAATAAACCTTCGCATTTCGGTAATGATATTTAACGGGTCAATGTTTACCGGACAAGCTTCGGTACAGGCGTTGCAAGTGGTGCAGGCCCACAATTCTTCGCGCGAAATGTAATCGTCCAGCAAGGTTTTATTGTCCTGGAAGTCTTTTCCCTGTTTATCCAAATTGTTCCCGATTTCGGTAATCCGGTCGCGCGTGTCCATCATAATTTTACGTGGCGAAAGTAATTTTCCGGTATTATTGGCCGGGCAAACGCTCGTGCAACGCCCGCATTCGGTGCAAGTGTAAGCGTCCATCAGGTTTTTCCAGGTGAGGTCGGTTGCATCTTTGGCACCAAAACGGCCGGGTTCGGTAGCGGCAGGAACGAAAGAAGGGTCAACCATTGCCTTTACTTCATTGGTAACCGAAGCCATATTGCTGAACTGGCCTTTGGGTGAAAGCTTGGAATAATACGTATTTGGGAAAGCCAGCAAAATGTGGAAATGCTTGGAGTAGGGAAGGTAATTTAAAAAAGCCAAAATGCCAATGATGTGGAACCACCAGCAGCCGCGTTCGATCATCACTAATGAACTGGCGTTGGAAGGCAGGAGCGGGGCAATCAAAGCACTGACCGGAAAACTGCCGGCTTTAATATAATGCCCAAAATGCAAGGCTTGCAATTTGTAATCTGCCGCGTTCATGGTGAGAAAAGCGGTCATCAATAATATTTCGATGAAAAGAATATAATTGGCATCTGAACGCGGCCATTCTTTCATCTCCGGGCCTTGAAAACGTTTCAGTTTTAGCAGGTTCCTTCGAGATAAAAACACCACGCAGGAAACCAAAACCAGCAACGCCAGGATTTCAAAGCCGCCAATCAGCAAGCCGTATAAACTACCCAACGGACGGGAAAAAACACGGTGCGAACCAAAAAGCCCATCAATCGTAATCTCCAAAACTTCGATGTTGATGATGACAAAACCGACATAAATAAACAAGTGCATGATTGCTGCTACCGGCCGTTTGCCCATTTTACTTTGGCCTAAGGCTACTTTTGCCATGGTTTTCCAGCGAAGCGCGGGCTGGTCACTCCGGTCGGCATCTTTTCCCAGCAAAATATTACGCCGGATTTTGCCGGTGTTTTTGCTAAATAAAAATACCGCGGCAGCCAATATGATTAGAAAGACGAGTTGTGCAATCATGGAATTTATTTAGAGCCTGTTTAAATTTTTTTATAAAAGTTTCAATGCTTCTTTTATCACCCAAAAATTGGTAAACATTCATTTTCAGTTTATGAAAATTAAACAGGCACCAAAATTTATAGGGTAAAAGAAGCATTGGTGTTAATCAACAAAAATATAATTTATTAGCTACCTTTTGCGGCGCGTATTAATTGTTCAATGCCGTCCCACATTTCATCGGTAACCATTTCCAGTCCGTTAAATTGCCCGGCGCCTTGCAGCCACTCGCCGCCATCAATCGTAATCACATCGCCATTGATGTAAGCCGAATAATCGGAAATTAAAAAGGCAGCCAAATTGGCAATTTCCTGTTGTTTGCCAACTCGTTTTAAAGGGACGCGGTTTTTAAAATCAAATTTTTCAGCCATTTCCCCGGGCAGTAATCTTTCCCACGCGCCTTTGGTTGGAAAAGGGCCGGGCGCAATGGCGTTGGTTCGGATTTGATGCCGGCCCCATTCTGCCGCCAAAGATCGCGTTAGGGCCAGTACGCCGCCTTTGGCACAAGCCGAAGGAACGACGTAAGCCGAACCAGTAAAAGCATAAGTGGTAATGATATTCAAAATATTGCCCGGCATTTTTTCCTTGATCCAATATTTTCCGGCAGCCAAAGAACAATTGACCGAACCTTTCAACACAATATCAATGATGGTAGAAAAAGCATTGGCCGAAAGCCGTTCTGTAGGCGAAATAAAATTCCCGGCAGCGTTGTTCACTACTGCGTTTACCTGCCCAAATTTGGCAACCGCTTCCTGAAAAACTTTTTCAACTTCCTCATAATGACGCACATCGCAAGCCAAAGCTAAAATTTTGCCTCCGGTTTCGGTTTCCATTTCAGTGGCGGTTTTTTGCAGAACCTTTAACTTCCTACTCGTGATGACTAAATTGGCACCAAGCTTTAAAAAGTATGTTCCCATTGCTCTGCCCAGTCCCGTTCCGCCGCCGGTTATGATGATTGTTTTTCCGTTGAAAGCATCGTTTCGCAGCATTCCTTTTTCGGCGTCGCCCAAACTGTTATTTTCAGGAATTTCCATTTTAGTTTTTTACAGTTTTGGTAAGCTGGCCAATTACTTTTTGCAAAGATAAGCGTGTTTCGGGCAACCACCATTGTTCCAGCATTTTGTTCAAAGTCTCGCTTTGATCCGTTTGCATTTGGCTAATCAGTTCTTTTCTTAAATTTAATTTGCTTTGCTGCCAGGTTTCTGCGTTCATCTTCATATAAATCCTGATCTTTTTCTCTGCAACTTTCAGAACTTCTTCTGGTTCAACTACTTCATCCACCAAACCGAATTGCAAAGCTTCATCAACTTTTAACAATTTTCCTTCCAGCAAATACTGGTACGCTTTACGTTTTCCCAACCAAAAAGAATATAGGCTAAAAACAGTATCCGGAACAATAATCCCAACCGGAATTTCATTCAAGCCGATGATAAAATTGCCTTTTGCCATTACGCGATAATCGGCACAGAGCGCAATAATACAGCCGCCAGCGGGACTATGGCCGGAAATTGCAGCCACAAAAGGCTTTTTAAAACTGACTAAAGTGCTTTGCATCAACAGGAAATTTGTCCAGAAATCCTGGCTTTGCTGCTCGTTGTAATGGTAAACTTCGATCAGGTCAATTCCTGCCGAGAAAAACCCTTCTTTTCCGGTGATGATCAAGCCATTAACTTCTTCGTCCGCTTCAAGTTCTTTTACTGCGGAGATCAGTTCCGAAATCATTTCCAAATTGATGGGATTGGAACGTCCGCGGTTTAGCGTAATTACAGCCAGTTTGTTTTCAATATTGATTTCTAAAGTTTTCATGGCAATGATTGATCAGCAAAAAGACGAATTAACGATGCTTCTTTTATGCCAATAATTTTAGGGTGATAAAAGAAGTATTTGACATGATTATAAGAAACTTTGATTAATGTGCAACCAGCGTTTTGTCGGTTTCGGTTTGATACAAATGCTCGATCTCCTGTTTGTATTTTTCCATGATGATGCGGCGTTTCATTTTTCCGGTGGGCGTTAATTCCCCGCCGTTGATCGTCCATTCTTCCGAAAGTAGTTTGAATTTTTTTACCTGTTCCACATGGTTAAATTCCGAATTAAAAGAATCAACAACCGATTGGTACAAAGCAATAACTTGCTCCTGTTCAACAATTTGCTGAGCCGAATTAAAATTAAAGTTTTGCTGCTCGCACCATAATTTCAGGTTTGGATAAGATGGAACGATCAAAGCCGAAGTAAACTTTCTTTCGGCACCAATTACCATCATTTGCTCGATCAAAGGGCTTTCTTTCATCCGGTTTTCAATCGGCACGGGTGCAACATATTTCCCGCCGGAGGTTTTAAAAATCTCTTTTTTCCGGTCGGTTATTTTCAAGAAATTATCCTGGTCAATCTGTCCGATATCACCGGTATGGAACCAGCCGTCCGCCAAAACTTCTGCCGTCAGCTCCGGGTTTTTGTAATAACCCAACATAATGTTCGGGCCTTTGCACAAAATTTCACCGTCGGCTGCTATTTTTACCTGCACATCTTCCAGCAAAAGCCCAACCGTTCCAAACCTTCTGCCGTTTATTTGATATTGGTTTACGGTAATTACCGGAGAAGTTTCCGTCAACCCATAACCTTCTAAAATCACAATCTTGGCGGCGGTAAATATTTTTTCAAGGCGTACCGGGCAAGCAGAACTGCCCAAAATAATGGCTTTTACTTCGCCGCCCAAAGCAGCCCGCCATTTGCTGTAAACCAATTTGTTGGCAATGGCCAATTTCACTTTGTACCACAAGCTGGTGCCGGTATTTTCAAATTGTTCTGCCACTTTAATTGACCACAAGAAAATACTCTTTTTAATGCCCGAAAGTTTCTGTCCTTCGATCACGATTTTTTCAAACACTTTTTCTAAAAGTCTTGGAACGGCCGTAAACAAATTGGGTTTTACTTCGCGCATGTTCGCGCCAATCGTATCCATATTTTCGGCGTAGTAAATCGAAAACCCATAAAAAAGGTAGATGTAGGTAACCATTTTTTCGAAGATATGGTTGAGCGGTAGAAAGCTGAGCGCACGTTTATTGACGACCGGAATCTGCAACAATACTTTGCCAGAACCAACCACATTGCTTACAATATTTTTGTGCGTCAACATCACGCCTTTTGGCCGTCCGGTTGTGCCCGAAGTGAAAATGATAGTGGTTACATCGTTTTCGGTAATGCGGTTGCTGATGGCCGAAATCCGCTTTTTGTCAACTTCGCTGGTTGGTTTCAGCAAACTTTCAAAGTGAACGCAATCCGTAATTTTATCAAACGAAACGATGGTTTTTAACGTCGGCACGTTTTTTTGAACTGCTGTTACTTTGGCGCAAAGTTCGGCATCGCTTACAAAAATGCAGGCAACTTCGGCTTCTGCCAAAATCTGTTCCATTTCTTTTGTGCTGGTGTTTGGATAAAGCGGCACTAAAATCCCGCCAACCAGTTGCACGGCCAAATCTGTTATCAGCCATTCGGGCCTGCTGTTGCTGATAAGGCCAACTTTGTTTCGTCCTTCAACACTACCATCGCCCGGTGAAATCCCCATTTCAAGCAAAGCAGCGGCCAACTGATAGATTTTCTCATGCGCCTCGGCCGTGCTGTACGATTTCCATTCGCCGTTGATTTTGGCGTTCAAAAAATCAGGTTTTGGCTCCTGCTGTTGTGCTTCTAAACAATCAAATAACCGTGCTGCCTTTTTCATGGGAATCGCTGAATTTTAGTTTGACATGAATTTTTAGGTGCTAAAAACAGTATTTGTTTTGGCCGATCAGTTTTGCTGCAATGCGTCGGCGCGCTGCCGTTGTGTTGATGTCTTCGGTTTTGGTGTAGCGTTTTAAACCAACCATCATCATGCGCCGTTCATCGCCTTCGGCAAAAGCATTTAAAGCTTCTTTTCCTGATTTGAAAATCTTATCGGCGGCGTCCCGGATGTAAACCTGCATCATATCAATCTGCTCTGCAATCGCTGTTTCGCCGCGCTGACCGGCTAATTTTTCAACCCGCAATTGCAACGATTCGCTCACGTAAGTTTCGATCAGCATATCGGCCAGGTTCATTAAAACTTCCTGTTCTTTGGCCAGGTTCATCATCAGTTTTTGTACCGCTGCACCGGCAACCAACAAAACTGCTTTCTTAAAATTGGCAACGTATTTTTTTTCTTTGCTGAAGAAATCATCTTCCGAAGCGCCAAAATCAGGGATGCTCATCAATTCGGAAGCTACTTTTTGTGCCGGTCCCATCAAATCCAGTTCGCCTTTCATGGCACGTTTCAAAATCATATCCACTGTTAACATCCGATTGATCTCGTTCGTGCCTTCAAAAATGCGGTTGATGCGACTATCGCGATAAGCACGGTCCATCGGCGCTTCGGCACTGTAGCCCATGCCGCCATAAATTTGCACGCCTTCATCCACAATATAATCCAACGCTTCCGAAGCATGAACTTTGATGATGGCCGCTTCTATCGCAAAAAGTTCGGTGCCTTTTAATTTGGCTTTGGATGGTTCCATGCCGTTTTCGATCATGCCGTGGATGGCATCTTCAATGTTTTGGCTGGCGCGATACATAGCCGCTTCGGCAGCATAAGCACGGATCACCTGCTCGGCCAACTTGTAACGGATGGCACCGTATTTTGCAATCGAACGGCCAAACTGCTCCCGCTCATTCGCGTAGCGAATAGAACTGGTAATTACATGTTTTGAAGCGCCCAAAGCAGCACCGCCCAATTTCATACGGCCCAGGTTTAAAATATTTACCGCGATTTTAAAGCCATTTCCTCTTTCGGACAACAGGTTTTCTACCGGAACTTTGCAATCGTTAAAAAATACCTGGCGGGTAGAGCTTCCTTTAATACCCATTTTATGTTCTTCGGGGTTGAGGGAAATTCCTTCATAACCTTTTTCGATGATGAACGCACTTAGGTTTTCGTCGCCGTCAATCTTGGCAAAAACCGTAAAAACATCCGCAAAACCGGCATTGGTGATCCACATTTTCTGTCCGTTGATGATGTAATTTTTGCCATCGGCAGAAAGCGTTGCACGGGTTTTTCCCGAGTTGGCATCAGAACCTGCGCTTGGTTCAGTTAAGCAATAAGCGCCTTTCCACTCGCCAGAAGCCAATTTGGGAATGTATTTGGTCTTTTGTTCTTCGCTTCCATAATACAAAATAGGCAAAGTGCCAATGCCGGTATGCGCCATTACCGCAACAGAAAAAGAAGCGCCGGGGCCGGTTTTCTCGCTCACCAACATAGCGGTGGTAAAATCTTTGCCAAAACCGCCGTATTCTTCGGGGATGGAAACGCCCAGAATGCCCAGTTCGCCGGCCTGCTCGATCAAGTTTACCATCAAACCTTCTTCCTGCGCATCAATCCGACCGATGATAGGAACAACTTTTTGGTCTACAAACTCCTGGCAGGTTTGCGCGATCATCAATTGTTCTTCGTCCCAGTTTTCGGGGATAAATATATCTTCTGCCAACGTTTCTTTAATTAAAAACTCGCCGCCTTTGAGTTGCTGTTTTACTGTTGCTGTGTCCATACTGTTTTTATCTACTATTTTTTGGTGTTCAATTTAATAACTCGAATATGCCTGCCGCGCCTTGTCCGGTGCCAACGCACATTGTAACCATGCCGTATTTTTTATCGCGTTTTTTCAACTCGTCAAAAATCTGGACGGATAATTTTGCGCCGCTGCAACCCAATGGATGACCTAAAGCGATGGCACCGCCGTTTACGTTCAGTATCTCCGGGTTCAAATCCAACCCTTTAATGATGGCTAAGGATTGTGAGGCGAATGCTTCGTTTAGCTCGATTAAATCCATATCGTCCTGCTTCATTCCCGCCATTTTCAAAACTTTTGGTATCGCCAGCAGCGGACCAATTCCCATAATGCGCGGCGGAACGGCAGCAACGGCATAATTCACCATTCGGGCAATTGGCACCAGGTTGTTTTCTTTCATAAACCGTTCGCTCACCACCATCACAAAGGCCGCGCCATCACTGGTTTGGGAAGAATTTCCCGCCGTAACCAATCCTTTGGCATCAAAAACAGGTTTCAACTTGGACAAAGCTTCAATGGAAGTGTCAGCCCGCGGGCCTTCATCGGTCGCTACTATAAACTCCCTTTTTTTGCGTTTTCCGTCTTCGTCAACATAAGTTTCGGTTACGTTTACCGGCACAATCTGGTCTTTAAACCGGCCTGCCTCAATCGCACTAATTGCTTTTTGGTGCGAGTTATAAGCAAACTGGTCCTGCTCCTCGCGGCTGATATTATATTCTTTTGCAACCGCTTCTGCCGTTAAACCCATTCCCCAATAATAATCGGGGTGAGCCAGGGCAACATCTACGTTCGGAACAATTCGCCAGCCGCCAAAAGGCAACAAACTCATGCTTTCCACGCCGCCGGCAATGATACAATCACTGATGCCGCTATGGATTTTTGCCGAAGCAATCGCAATAGTTTCCAAACCCGAAGCACAATAACGGTTCACCGTCATCCCCGGAACTTTGTCCGTATCCAGTGCCATCAGCGAGATCAATCGGGCAACGTTTAACCCTTGTTCTGCTTCTGGCGTGGCGTTTCCTACAATCACGTCATCAATTTGCTCTTTGTCCACATTTGGCACCGATGCAACCAATTGCCGGATCACATCTGCCGCTAAATTATCCGGCCGTGTAAATCTAAAACCACCGCGTGTGGCTTTTCCAACTGCACTGCGGCAAGCCGCTACTATATATGCGTCCATTGTTTTCTTTGCTTAAAGCCTGTTTAAATTTTGTTCATTTATTTTTCTATGCTTCTTTTATCACCTAAAAATTGGTGGGCAATTGGTTTTTGATTTTTTTAGGTTGATGCAAACACCAATTTTTATAGGGTAAAAGAAGCATTGGTATTTTTATTGTATAAATTTAAACAAGCCCTTAATTTCTTAATACTTTTCCGCCTGTTAATATGGATTGTATGCGTTCCAGCGTTTTCCGTTCTGCACATAGCGATACAAAAGCTTCGCGTTCCAGCGTCAATAAATAATCTTCGCTGACTAAAGTTGGTTGCGATAAATCACCGCCAGCCAATACATAAGCCAGCTTTTGCGAAATCTTCACATCATGTTCACTAATGTAATTTCCGCTGTACATTGTGTTCGCGCCAACGTAACCTAAACCAAGTGCTTGTTTTCCTAAAACTTTGATGTTTTTGCGTTGAAGCGGCTGCACATAACCTTCGTCCGCCATCATTAAACATTGTTTTTTTGCTTCAGATAATAACCTGTTTCTGGAGATAACAACTAAATCGCGGCCTTTTCTTAAATAACCCAATTCAAATGCTTCTTCTGCGGAGGTGGAAACTTTTGCCTGGCCGATGGTTAAGAAACGGTTGCGGAAGTTATTCAATTCCACATCGCCGTCCTGCAAATCATCCGATAAACGCAGTGCAAATTCTTTCGTGCCGCCGCCACCAGGGATCAAGCCAACGCCAAATTCAACCAAGCCCATGTACAATTCGGCGTGTGCAACAACTTTATCCGCATGTAAACACAGTTCGCAGCCACCGCCCAAGGCCATTTGATGCGGCGCGGCAACAACGGGAATGGAAGAATACCGAATCCGCATCATCGTGTTTTGGAAAGCTTTGATTACCATATTCAGCTCGTCAAATTCCTGCTCAACGGCATACATAAAAATCATCCCGACATTCGCACCCGCGCTAAAATTTGTCCCTTCGTTCGAAATCACTAAGCCGCGGTAACTTTGCTCGGCCAGTGTAATTGCTTTGTTTATGCCTTCAATTACTTCGCTGCCGATGGTATTCATTTTGGTGTGGAATTCTAAGTTGATGATGCCATCGCCAATATCCATAATCGTGGTTCCGCTGTTTTTCCAGATCGTGTTCGTTTCACGGATATTGTCCAGCAGAATAAAATCTTCCGTTCCGGGAATTGACTGGTAAGTTTTTGTGTTGATATCGAAATACAAACGTTTGCCATCCTGGATTTTGTAAAAGCTGGTTGCGCCAATTTGCAGCATATCATAAACCCATTGTGCAGGTTTATAACCCTGAGCTTCCATTGCTTTGATGGTTTCTTCAACACCCAAAGCATCCCACTTTTCAAACGGACCCATTTCCCAGCCAAAACCGGCATTCATAGCGGCATCAATTTTGTACAACTCGTCAGAAATTTCAGGGACGCGGTTGCTCGAATACGCAAACAACTGGTAAAAAATCGAGCGGTAAAAGTCGCCTGCCCGGTCTTTCGCCACAAACAGAACCTTCATCCGGTCTTTTAAATTATCAATCGTTTTGGTGGTTTCAAGTGAAGAAAATTTTACCTTTTGCGAAGGTTCGTATTCCAGTGTTTTGAGGTTGAGCGTGTAAAAATCGTTTCCGCCGTTCACTTTTTCTTTCCGGTAAAAACCTTGTCCGCTTTTGCTGCCCAGCCAGTTATTGGCAACCATTTTGGTAACGAATTCGGGAATTTGAAACAGCTCTTTCGCTTCGTCGTTCGGCACATTGGCGCTCAATCCGTTTGCCACATGAACCATCGTATCCAAACCAACCACATCGCTGGTGCGGAAAGTTGCTGATTTTGGATGACCAATAACCGGACCAGTCAGTTTATCAATTTGATCAATGGTATAACTATTTTTTTCGGCATAATGCAAAATGCTCATGATGCTGAAAACACCGATGCGGTTGCCAATAAAAGCAGGCGTATCTTTTGCCAGAACAGTGGTTTTCCCCAAAAACTTCTCGCCAAAATGTAATAAGAAATCAACAACTTCCGGCAAAGTATCGGGAGTTGGGATGATCTCCAATAACTTTAAATAACGCGGCGGGTTAAAAAAATGGCTTCCGCAGAAATGCTTTTTAAAATCTTCGCTTCTTCCTTCGGCCATCAAATGGATTGGAATGCCCGAAGTGTTGGACGTAATTAAAGTGCCGGGTTTACGGTACTTTTCTACCTGTTCAAAAACTTTTTGTTTGATGTCTAAGCGTTCAACCACCACTTCAATAATCCAATCGCAAGTGGAAATCTTCGGCATATCATCTTCAAAATTTCCAGTTGAAATATTTTTGGCGAAAGATTTGAAATAAATAGGGGAAGGGTTGGATTTTAAAGCCGCCGTTAATGCTTCGTTTACCAGCTTGTTTTTGGATTTTGCATCGTTTGGCGCAGCATCTTTCGCAACAATATCCAGCAACAAAACTTCCATACCGATGTTGGCAAAATGACAGGCAATACGGCTGCCCATTACACCAGAACCCAATACGGCAACTTTTTTTATCGTTCGTTTAGCATTCATTTTTAGGTAGATTTATGCTGAAATTAATTTGCACGTTCCCAAACCGTGGTACGGCCAATCAAAGAAATACCAATGTAACCCCGGATATCCAAAGTTTTGCCTTTGTAAGTCATTTTACAACTGTAAGTTTTGCCGTTTTTCGGATCGTAAATTTTGCCGTCCACATATTTATCGTCGCCTTCTTTCTCAAAATCCGACAAAATTTTCAAACCTAAAATCGGCCTTTTGCGCAGTTGCTCGTCGGGGTTTAGCTGGTCGGTGCGCGGTTTTCCGTTTTCCAAAGGATCTTTCAGCCAAACTATTTTGCCGTTGAATTTTCCGCTGGCAGCTTTTGTGATCTGCACTTTCGCTGTTTTGGCATCGTTGTACCAAAGCCCTTCCACTTTGTCGGTTTGGGCTTTTGCGGCAAATGCAGAAATCAACAACAGGATGAAGCAGGGCAACAGGTTTTTTTTAAGGATGTGCATATTGGTTTAGGTTTAAATTTTCGCAATCAAGATACACTTCTTTTACGGGAGATTTAATCAGAAGTAATTTTTCTGTCTCCTAAAAAAAGCAGTTTCGGTTTTTCCATTGGTAAAGAAAAATTCCGGCTTGGTTTAAAAATTTAGTTTTATTGGTTTTGTACCACAAATATCCGGGTTGAAGCAACAGAAAAAAGGGCTGTACTTCGGAATGATTTGTCAAAAGTTCGGTTATTTTGGTTTGGGCCGAATTGTTTTGATTGAATTGATGATGCTTCTTTTATCGGCAAAAAATTGGTGTTCGCTTTGATTTTGGTTGAACAATAAAGGATACCAATTTTTATGTGCTAAAAGAAGCATCGGAATGGATTTGGCTAAAGCCATGTGCAGGAATTATAGTCCACGGCCTAAAGGCCGTGGCAATTAATCGCCTTTATTTTTGTCAGTCTTATTTTCTCAATTGCCTTTGGTTTTTTTACGGCTTTTTCAATTGCCCCGGCCTTTAGGCCGGAGATAAGATGATGCTTTTCTGGCTTTAGCCAAAACCAAAATAGCACTTTAAATAGCATCAGTTTTTGTTCCGATTGATTTCAAACTTTCTATTTTGCCGTTTCTTCTACAAAATCTTCACTTCGCGGCAAGCTTAAAAACAGCGCGCTCATTTCTTCCGGCAAAACAACCAACCTGCGTTTTACGGTATCAATCCACGCGCCTTCGGCAACAATAACCGCCGCTTTAACGCCATCGCTTCGGTAGATTTCGTGGCGGGTCGTCCATCGGAAAGCATCCGCCCTTGATTTTACAATCTCGCAGGTAACTTTGATGTAATCGTTCAAAGCAACTTCCCGCAGGTAAGACAATTCTTCGCGAAACAACACCGGCCCGATCTTCAACTCAAAAAGTTTGGATGCAGTTAGCCCAACTTTTTCAAGCATGTTTACCCGTGCTTGTGCAGCAAAATCAGCATAAGCCGAGTGCCGCATATGCTGGTTGGCATCAATTTGCGACCAAATCACCTGGCCTTCAAAAAATATGTGCATAAAAGAAGTATTAATGATGTGCGGCCTTAAACTTTTTTACCGCTTCGGTCAGCTTTGGCAAAATTTCCATTACATCGCCCACCACGCCGTAATTAGCCGCTTTAAAAAACGGGGCTTCCGGGTCTTTGTTGATCACGACAATGGTTTTTGAACCGCTTACGCCGGCCAAATGCTGGATCGCCCCGGAAATCCCGGCAGCAATGTACAAATTAGGACGAATCGTTCCGCCGGTTTGGCCAACATGCTCGTGGTGCGGCCGCCAATTGGAATCAGCAACCGGGCGCGAACAAGCCGTTGCCGCGCCCAGTTCGTGCGCCAGGTTTTCGATCAAGCCCCAGTTTTCCGGCCCTTTCATGCCGCGCCCACCAGAAACCACCAGTTCGGCATCGGCCAACGGCACTTCGCCGGTTATTTTTTCTACGCTTTTTACTTTAATGGCGAAGTCTTTATCTTCAAAAGCGACTTGCAGTTTTTCTACCGTGGCCGTTCCTTCAGCTTTAACAATGGGGAAAGTATTGGGCGATAAAGTAATGATTATAACCGGACTCGTTATATTAACATAAGCAAAAGCTTTCCCCGAAAACGCCGATTTCTTGACCACAAAACCTTTTTCCAAATCCGGGAAATCCAGCGCACCGGCAACAAAACCAGCTTTTAATTGGATAGCAACACGCGGCGCGATGGCACGGCCGTTTACATCGTGCAGCAACACGATAACCTGGCTGTTTTCCTTTTGGGCAGCAGTAACCAAGATTCGTGTGCAAGCCCTTGCGTTCAATTCGTTTAAACGGGCATCGGCCACATACAAAACTTTTTGTGCGTCATATGCGCCAAGGTCTTGCAAGGCTGTTTCTTCAATTTGTCCGGCTACAACGGCTGTTGTGGTTGTGCCGAGTTTTTTGGCAATTTCAGAAGCGTATTGTAGGGCTTCCAAACTTGTTTTTCGGATAACGCCTTCAATATGTTCTACAAATACTAAGACTGACATTTTCTTGATTATTTAAGGATTTAAATTACTTTGCTTACCGTGTGCAATAAATTTACCAGTTCGTCCATTTCATCGGCACCAATTATTTTTACGCCGGCTTTTGCTGGCGGCAATTCATAATAAGAAACGGAGGTTAAGTTTTCTACAGCTGCCGGCACAACTATTTTTAGCGGTTTTGTCCTGGCGGCCATAATGCCGCGCATGTTCGGGATGCGTGCTTCGGCCACACCTTTTTGACAGGAAATTACGAGCGGCAAACTGCAACTGTCAGTTTCTTCGCCGCTGTCTATTTCGCGTTTTACGGTTGCCGTATTTCCGTCCAAAACAATTGATGTTGCAAAACCGATATGGTCTAAATCCAGCAATTCAGCAACCATCGGCCCGACTGCGCCGTTTGCATAATCAATGGATTCTTTTCCGCATAAAACCAAATCGTAACCAACCGTTTTGGCATAAGCGGCAATATAATGCGCAACAACATAAGGATCAGTGCTTTCAGCATCAATCCGCACGGCTTCATCTCCGCCCAAAGCCAACGCTTTGCGGATGATCGGTTCTGTAACGGTGCGTCCGACTGTAATTAAATGGACGGCTTGGGCAAGGCCGGTTTCTTTCAGTTCCAAGGCGCGAACCAAGGCATACCATTCATCATAAGGGTTGATGACAAAGGTTACGCCGTTTTCTTCAACCGCTGTATCGTTGTTTTTTAGGTTGATTTTGGTAACCGTATCCGGGACCTGGCAGATACAAACTAATATTTTCATGTTTTCGGTTTATTTAGGTGCAGCAATTATTTTATGTGAAGCTGCTAATTTAGAAAAGTAAAATTAGTTTCGGCGGCTGATTAAAAAAGGGCAGGAGCGCGGTGTTTTTGGTCAAAAAAACGGAGAAAGGGGAACAGTAGCTTTTAACACTGATTTTATGCCGATAAAAGAAGCATCACGCTTAACTGTTCGCTTTGATCCGATATTCCGACGGTGAAAAACCGGTATGTTTTTTAAAGTATTTGCCAAAGGAAGATTGATCCGGAAAGTTGATTTCTTCAGCTACCTGCGCAATGCTGATCTCATAGTTCCGCAGCAAAACTTTGGCTTCTAAAACTA
>NZ_CALMAT010000118.1:71556-118277 GCF_937859865.1 uncultured Mucilaginibacter sp. | reverse complement strand
AAAGGAAAAGCCACCGAAACCGACGTTAAGTTTATGATCAACGATACGCGGATGCAGGTTTTTCTTCCGCAAAACTTAAATGCCAATGGCGGCCAGGTAAAGTTAAAAATCGAATACAGTTTTATCGAACCCAATTATGGCTCGGACAGAACAGGTTATCTCGATACCAAAAACGGAAAAATTTATACGATTGGACAATGGTATCCGCGGATGTATGTGTATGACGATGTTTCCGGCTGGAACATGTTGCCTTACACTGGCCCGGGCGAGTTTTATTTAGAATACGGCGATTTTGATATTAACATTACCGCGCCTGCAAATCATATCGTGGTTTCCTCCGGCGAGTTGCAAAACCCGCAGGAAGTTTACACGGCCGAGCAGTTAAAACGCTGGACAGCAGCAGCAAAAAGCGATAAAACGGTGATGATCCGCACGGCGGACGAAGTAACCAACAAAGCTTCGCGCCCAGCTGGAAAACAAACCTTGACCTGGCATTTTAAACTCAAAAATGCACGCGATGCTTCCTGGGCTTCTTCCGCAGCTTTTATAGTGGATGCGGCCAAAATGAACTTGCCAAGCGGCCGTAAAGCAATGTCTATTTCTGCTTATCCGGTAGAAAGCGTGGGCGATGATGCCTGGGGAAGGTCAACCGAATACACTAAAAAATCCATCGAGTTTAACTCGGCCAAATGGTACGAGTTTACTTATCCTTCGGCCACAACCGTTGCCGGTATTGTTGGTGGCATGGAATATCCGGGTATTGTTTTCTGCGGGTACAAAGCAAAAGGCCGTTCGCTTTGGGGCGTAAACGACCATGAGTTTGGCCACAATTGGTTCCCGATGATTGTTGGCTCAAACGAACGTTTGTACGGTTGGATGGACGAAGGTTTTAATACGTTTATCAACACACTTTCTACCGCTAACTTTAACAACGGCGAATACAAGCCAGCCAACCCACCAGATATGCACCGCATTGGCGCTATTTTTACAGCTCCTGCTTTAGAGCCGATTTTAAGCCCGGTTGATGGCGTAAAAGAAAGAAACAACGGGATTTTATTGTATTCTAAACCAAGTGCCGGTTTGGTTTTGCTGCGCGAACAGATTTTAGGCCCGGAACGTTTTGACCGCGCTTTTCAAACCTACATCAATCGCTGGGCTTTTAAACATCCGCAGCCTGATGATTTTTTCAGGACGATGGAAAATGTTTCGGGCGAAAGCTTAAATTGGTTTTGGCGGAGCTGGTTTCAGTATAACTGGCGTTTAGACCAGGCCGTGCGCGATGTAAAATATGTAGATAACGACCCGGCAAAAGGTGCATTGATTACGGTAGATAATTTAGAAAAAATGCCGATGCCAATGATTTTGGAAGTTAAAACCGAAAGCGGCAAAACCGACCGTATTAAATTGCCGGTTGAGATTTGGATGCGCAACACCACCTGGACTTTCCGCTATCCATCCACCGAAAAAATAGAATCGGTAACTTCTGACCCTGATAAAGTTTTGCCTGATTTTAACCCGGACAACAACGTTTGGAAAAAATAATCTTATCAATCCAAAAAATATACCGGTAAAAGAAGCATTGGGAAACCAGTGCTTTTTTTGATGCAGTTGATGCTTCTTTTACCGGCAAAAAATTTAACACAACTTTTAATAAAAATCTGGGTTACTTAAACATGAGCAGCCGCCTATTTTTAATCCTGTTTTTGGTGATCACCGGAAGCGTACAAGCCCAAACTATTTTGAAGGGAACAGTTTACGAAGGGAAATCTTCGCGAAAACTGTCGAATGTTTTTGTGCGCGACATCAATTCAAAAGAAGTTTCGCTGACCGATAATTCCGGCAACTTTAGCATTCGGACCGTAATCAACCATACGCTGATTTTTTCTTCGCCAGGTTATGTTTCTGATACCTTGTATTTGGTTGATCTGAACCCAAAACACATTGAACTTTCTTTCCGTAACATCACTTTAAATACGGTCAATGTTACTTCCACGCGTTCCTTTAACCCGCGCGAGGAATATCCGGATGTGTACGAAAAAAGCAAATTTGCCCTGTCGCCTTCGCGTATCTTTGGAAAAGAAGCCAAAAATGCACGTCGTTTAAAACATTATTTTGACCGCGAAACAGATGAACGGCAAATAGATTCCATTTTTAATGCAGCCTACGTAAGCAGTGTGGTGCCGCTAAAAGGCCAGGATTTGGAAAATTTTATGACGCTGTACCGCCCAACACTTGCCTTTTTGAAAAAAACACCTCGTTCTTCGCTTACTTTATACCTTAACGACTCGTATAAAAAGTTTATGGCCTTACCGCCCGAAAAGCGTGGCCTGCAAAAATTATCTGCCCAATAAAAATAACGGATAAGGTAACACGCTGTACGTCGTTATAGTGCGAAACACAAAATTTTATATGATAAAAGAAGCATTGCAAATTTTGATCCGGCCAGTTATTTTTTACTGTTTTATGTTGCTCTTTAATTTTGGCACGGCAAACCAGTCTTCGGCACAAATATTAACTACCGGCGTTGCTGTACAAGACAGGATTTTGGGCAAATGGTTGTCTGAAGAAAAAAACGTAATGGTGCAGGTTTATAAAAATGGCGATAAGTATGCGGCCAAGCTGGTTTGGTTTGATGATTCGGACGATAAAACCAAACCGATGAACACGAGACTGGATTACAAAAACCCGGATCCAACATTGCGGAACCGGAAACTAGTTGGAATGGAAGTGGTGGACAACTTATCGTACAACCCGCAAACCAATTCCTGGGAAAACGGCATGATCTATGATGCCAAAAACGGCCGCACCTGGAGTTCGGCAGCCAGCATCACCAACGAAGGCGTTTTGAAAGTTACCGGCTACTGGCATTTTAAATTCATTGGTAAAACCATGACTTTTAAAAGGGCATAAGCATAATGCTTCTTTTATCGGCATAAAATTGACATTCCATGATTAAAGCTTACCAGATGATAACAGGTGCCGATGGGCATTCGCATATTGTTATCGGCAATGTACCAGAACACTTTATTACAAAAGCTGTTTCTGTTCATTTTAAAGAAACCCCGGCCGGTACTTTTGATAGCTGGCACACAGCACCCACTACCCAATTCGTACTTACCTTAACCGGCACCTTAGAATTTACTGTTTTTAGCGGTGAAAAATTTGTGTTAAAAGCAGGCGAAGTTTTGATCGCGATGGACACCACCGGCAGCGGCCACACCTGGCAAATGCTGGGCGATGAACCCTGGAAACGTGCTTATGTGGTTTTTGAAGAAGGGGAAAATATTGGTTTTGTAGCAGATGTTTAAACTCCAATAAATTCCTTTTTTACGGATATTTTGATTGTTAGACCTGTATCAGATTTTAAGTCATAAAAAAAGCTGCCTCTAAATAAAAGGCAGCTTTTTATGCAAAAACGATTTGCTTTTATTTCGTTTTCTCTGGCGCCTTGCCAATCAAATCCATAAACTGGTCCAACTTTGGCGTAATGATAATTTGGGTGCGCCTGTTTTTAATTTTACCGGCTTCGGTGCTGTTGTCTGCAATTGGGTTGTATTCGCCACGGCCACCGGCAGTTAAGCGTTTTGGGTCAACATGATAAATGTTTTGTAAAGCTTGTACAACAGATGATGCCCTCAAGGTACTTAAATCCCAATTGTTACGGATATTCTTTGACGTAATTGGAACATTGTCGGTATTGCCTTCAATCAGCACATCGTAGTTGTTATAATCCATAATGATCTTAGCAATCTTACTTAGCGTTTCGCCTGATTTATCCGAAATTTCGTAACTGCCGGATTTGTACAACATGTTATCCGAAAGCGAAATGTAAACAACACCTTTTAACACCTGCACGTCAACATCTTTCATTTCCTGCTGACTTAAAGAGCGTGTTAAATTGTTGGTCAAAACCAAATTCAGCGAGTCGCTTTTGTTTTTAGTGTTGATTAATTGCTGAATATATTTGTTCGAACTGTTGATCTCATCAACCAGTTTTGAAACGTTTACGTTGCCCTGGCTGCTGGCGTTTAAGGCTTTGTTTAGCGCATCTTGTAATGATTTTGAATTGGCTCTTTCAGAAGCCAACTGCTCTTCCAAACTTGCAACCCGGTTGGTTAAAACGGCAACATTGCGTTCGCTTAATAAATATTTACCGTTCAGGTTGCGCGTGTTGCTGTCCAATTGATTATAACTGGTTTGCAATTGCTGGTACTTTTTGGTGCTGACACAGCTTTGGGCCAATACGGCAACCAAAAGCAGTGCCGGTATTGATCGTTTAAATTTCATGGGCTAATAATTTAAGTTTTTAAAATGGTGTTTCAACTTGCTAAACTACAAAAATGTTTTGTTGCACAGGATAGCTGCCATTTGTACGGTTGTTTATCAATAATTGTTAGTAGAATTATAGGTATCCCAATTAGCAAATGTTTTTTTAAGCTTGTTAAATACTTTCGCTTAAATTTAACCGGTAAAAGAAGTATGGCAAAGGCTTAGCCAGTTTGTTGATCAACCAAACTTTGTCCGGTTGGGCAAAGATCCAACAATACGCAATCTTTGCAATTCGGTTTAAAATGAAAGCAAACTTTTTGCCCATGCCGCATCATTACCTGGTGGTTATCATACATTTCCTGGGCGGTAAAATCTGGCGGCAACAGGTTTTCCAATACCCGGTTTGCTTTTGCTTCCCCAATTTTAGCATCAATAATACCCAAGCGTACGGCAACACGAAAATGGTGCGAATCAACTGGCAAAGCTTTCGCACGCAAATTACTGAAAGATAATACTGCAGCGCTGGTTTTCGGGCCGACGCCGGGCAGTTCTTCCAACCATTTCCGTGCAGCGGTAACGTCCATTTCAATTAAAAAATCTAAAGATAGCGTGCCGAGACGTTCGGTTATTAAACCCAAAATTTGTTGTAACCGTGGTGCCTTTTGCTCTGGCCAGGTGCAAGGTTTTATGGCTGTTTGTATCTCGTCTGTTGCTGCATCACGTACATTTTCCCAAGTGCCAAAGAGGTTGCGTAAATTAGAAAAGGCTAATCCCGAATCGCGGTTTTTAGTCCGGTGTGATAATAATGCTGAAACCAGTTCACTTAACGGATCCAGATCATGAAAGTATTTGATTTGGCTGCCATAAACTTCTGATAAGCGGCGGTGGATTTCTAATACAAATTCTTCTTTGTTGGGGATGATGGTTAGCATGAGGTTTAGCAAAAATTGTATGGTAAAAGAAGCATTCTGGAAAAAGGCTTCTTTTGTATAATCGCTAAATTAACAAGGTGATGCTCGATCCTGTTTTGAGTATTTGCCAACTCTTTTAACTTATACTTTAATTGGTTGTTGTAGCAGCGATGACGTATAAAAGACTTCAATAATTAAATATACTTCTTTTACCACCCAAAAATTCTTTTTCCGCCAACCGCTTGATTATCAAAAATAAACTCACTACTTTTGCAGTCCTTTTGATATAAGGAAAAAACTGTAAACATTTAAAAACAAAAATGCCTACTATTCAGCAATTAGTTAGAAAAGGTAGAGTAGCTATGGTTGACAAGAGTAAGTCGCCAGCGTTGGACAGTTGTCCACAGCGAAGAGGTGTGTGCACACGTGTGTATACCACTACCCCTAAAAAACCAAACTCAGCCATGCGTAAAGTTGCCCGTGTCCGTTTAACCAACGGCAAAGAGGTGAACGCATACATCCCCGGCGAAGGCCACAATTTACAGGAACACTCGATTGTATTGATTCGTGGTGGCCGGGTAAAAGATTTACCAGGTGTTCGTTATCACATCATCCGTGGTGCATTGGATACTTCAGGTGTTGCAGGTCGTAACCAGCGTCGTTCTAAATACGGAACAAAACGGCCTAAACCAGGACAACCGGCTGTAGCGGCAAAAGGTGCACCAGCTAAGAAAAAGAAATAATTCAAGGAGGATAGCAAGCAATGAGAAAGTCAAAACCAAAAAAGAGAATTATCCTTCCTGATCCAAAGTTCAATGATACTTTGGTTACCAGGTTTGTAAATAACATGATGTATGACGGTAAAAAATCTACCGCTTATACTATTTTTTATGATGCCGTTGAATTGGTAGAAAAACGCACAAGCGAAAGCGGTTTGGATACCTGGAAAAAAGCATTGAACAATGTAATGCCAGCTGTAGAAGTGAAATCGCGCCGTGTTGGTGGAGCCAACTTCCAGGTGCCTACAGAAGTTCGGCCGGAGCGTAAAATTGCTTTGGGCATGAAATGGCTGATTAGCTACTCTCGCCGTCGCGGAGAAAAAACCATGATGGAGAAATTAGCCGGCGAAATCATTTCGGCCGCAAAAGGCGAAGGCGCAGCCGTGAAAAAGAAAGAAGATACGCACAAAATGGCCGAAGCCAACAAAGCGTTCTCCCATTTCCGTTTCTAATTAAAGAAGATTACACAGATTATTAGAGGATTACACCGATTGTTTGATTTAGAATAATCGGTGTAATCATTTATAAAATCAGAGAAATCAAACAAAAAAATAATGTCAAGAGATCTTAAATATACAAGAAACATTGGTATTGCCGCCCACATTGATGCCGGTAAAACCACTACTACCGAGCGTATCCTGTACTACTCGGGCGTAAGCCACAAAATCGGAGAAGTGCATGAAGGTGCGGCAACGATGGACTGGATGGCACAAGAGCAGGAGCGTGGTATCACCATTACTTCGGCTGCTACTACGGTAGATTGGAAATACAGAGGACAAACTTATCATATCAATATTATTGATACACCAGGACACGTAGATTTTACGGTTGAAGTAAATCGTTCATTACGGGTATTAGATGGTTTGGTTTTCTTGTTTTCTGCTGTTGATGGTGTTGAGCCACAATCAGAAACCAACTGGAGATTAGCTAATAATTACAACGTTGCTCGTATCGGTTTCGTTAATAAAATGGACCGTTCTGGTGCAGACTTTTTAAAAGTTGTTAAACAGGTAAAAACAATGTTAGGCAGTAATGCTGTGCCATTGCAGTTACCAATTGGCGCTGAAGAAGGTTTTAAAGGAGTAATTGATTTAATCAACTTCCGCGGTATTGTTTGGAATGAGCATGATAAAGGGATGACCTTTACCGAAGTGCCTATTCCGGAAGATATGGTTGAAGAAGCAACTGAGTGGAGAGAAAAATTATTGGAATCAGTAGCTGACTATGATGAAAGCCTGATGGAGAAGTTTTTTGATGCCCCGGATACCATTACAGAACGCGAAGTTTTAGATGCTTTGCGTAAAGCTGTTTTAGATGCCAAAATTGTTCCGATGATTTGTGGTTCATCTTTCAAAAATAAAGGTGTACAAACCATGTTGGATTATGTGATGGAATTATTGCCATCGCCAATGGACGTAGAAGGTATTATCGGTACAAACCCAGACACTGGCGAAGAAGTAATGCGTAAACCGGATGTTAAAGAACCATTTGCGGCATTAGCGTTTAAAATTGCAACTGACCCATTTGTTGGTCGTTTGTGTTTTATACGTGTGTATTCTGGTAATTTAGAAGCTGGTTCTTATGTGCATAATATGCGTTCTGATAATAAAGAACGTATTTCCCGTATTTTCCAAATGCACGCAAACAAGCAAAACCCTATTCCTAATGTTGGAGCAGGAGATATTGCTGCGGTAGTTGGTTTTAAGGATATTAAAACTGGTGATACACTTTGTGATGAGAAATTTCCGATTATTCTGGAGTCTATGAATTTCCCTGAGCCGGTTATCGGTTTAGCTATCGAGCCTAAAACTCAAGCTGACGTAGATAAACTAGGTATGGCTTTAGGTAAATTGACTGAAGAAGATCCAACTTTCCGTGTAAATACAGATGAAGAAACCGGCCAAACTGTGATCTCAGGTATGGGCGAGCTTCACTTAGATATTATCATGGATCGTTTGAAACGTGAATTCAAAGTTGAAGTTAACCAGGGCGCGCCACAAGTTTCTTACAAAGAAGCAATTACCGGTACAACACAACACCGCGAAACTTACAAGAAACAAACGGGTGGTCGTGGTAAATTTGCTGATATTCAAATCATCATTTCTCCAAATGACGAAGACAAAACAGGTTTACAGTTTGTCAATGAAATTTCTGGTGGTTCTATCCCACGGGAATTTATTCCATCTATAGAAAAAGGTTTTGCTGCAGCAATGGCAAACGGTGTATTGGCCGGTTATCCATTACAAAACATGAAAGTTCGTTTAATTGACGGCTCTTTCCACGCAGTCGATTCGGATGCTTTATCTTTTGAGATTTGCGCACGTTCTGCTTACCGCGAAGCATTACCAAAATGTAAACCAGTATTGTTAGAGCCAATCATGAAGATTGAAATCCTGACTCCTGAAGAAAACATGGGCGATGTAATCGGTGATATGAACCGTCGTCGTGGCCAGCTTTTAGGTATGGATTCTCGTGCAGGTGCACAAGTAATCAAAGCTACTGTGCCATTGTCAGAAATGTTTGGTTACGTAACACAATTGCGTACCATCACTTCCGGCCGTGCAACTTCTACCATGGAGTTTGATCACTACGAACCAGCCCCACGTAACGTACAAGAAGAAGTAGTAGCCAAATCAAAAGGAAAAGCACACGCTTAAATTTAGGTGCTAAAAGAAGCATCGGTATAATTAAACTAATTGTATAACCGTAACTAATAGCTCTTACGGTTATACTTTACAAAAAAACAAAATGAGCCAAAGAATCAGAATCAAATTAAAATCTTACGATTACAATTTGGTAGATAAATCTGCCGAGAAAATCGTTAAAACTGTAAAGCCAACCGGCGCTGTAGTTAGCGGACCGCTTCCTTTACCAACTGAAAAAAGAATTTTTACCGTTTTGCGTTCACCGCACGTAAACAAAAAAGCAAGAGAGCAATTTCAATTGTGTTCTTACAAACGCTTGCTTGACATTTACAGCTCCAACTCAAAAACTGTAGATGCTTTGATGAAGTTAGAATTGCCAAGCGGCGTTGAAGTAGAAATCAAAGTGTAAGTACTTCTTTTATCCATAAATAAAAAAGATCGTTTTGAAAAAGAACGATCTTTTTTGTTTTAACACCAATTTTTACGTGATAAAAGAAGTATTTACTTTGTATCGTGATTTTGATATATTTGTTTAAATGGAAACTTACCTTGTACATCCAACAGCAGAACAAGAAAAAATCGTGTTGGATTTTTTCAAATCGTTAAATATTGCCTACGAAAAAAAGAAGATGTTTTACCTATCCATGTTTTAAAAGGAATTAAAAGAGGCCAGGAAGACATCAAAGCAGGTCGAACGGTTTCGTTGAAAGAATTCAAGAAAAGTTTATCTATTTCGAAATGAAGGAATATACAATTGTCTTTTCTCAGGAAGCAATTGTTTCTTTCGAAGCTCTTAAAAACAAATAAGAGGATAGGTTTGGACAAAGAGAAGTTCAAAAATTTGAAAAACGCGTTCTTAAAACCCTAACTTTAATTTCAAAGTTTTGAAGCCGTAATTAATAATTCTGATGTGCGTAAAGGCTTCGTACCCAAAAACTGTTCTTTGTTTTATCAGGTTAAAGAATCGTCAATAGAGGTTCTATTTTTCTGGGACAACCGGTAGGAATCATCTTTTTAACACCAATTTTTACCCGATAAAAGAAGCATCCCTAATATTCAGGGTTGCCGGTAATTTCTTCCAATTTATTTCTAACAGTCTGCAAATCGCGCGATAGTTTTTTCTCCTTGTCGTTGGCTTTGGTTTTGTAGCCTTTGTATTCTTCCTCCAGTTCGTTGTACAATTTAGTGCGGTAATGTGCTTCGCGCCTCGCACTGGCCGACAAGAAAATTACCGTTGCTGCGATTAAACCCAACGCAATCACCAAACCCCACATCATGGTGTTGTAAGTGGTTTTGGCAACAGGCATCCCCAAAAAACTGATGTTGTTTACCTGCGCATTGGTTTCATTCAAGCTTTGTTCTTTGCTGTTTACATCAGTTTGCAAAGCTGCCAGGGTTTTGGTTTGTGTTGCTAATTTGGTTTTAATAGCAGTTAAACTACTGTGTAAAGTACGTAAACTATCTTGCATACTTTTATAAAAAGCATCAATCATTGGATGCTGGTAACTGTAAGTTTTGCCCAAAATAAACTGATACTGTCCGCCTAAACTTTTATCCGGGCTAACTGCAATTGGCGCAGCAACAGTTGGCCGTGGTTGCGCAGTTTGACCGGTATTTACCGGATAAGTTTTTGTAGGATTGGTTTTTGGCGGAAGCGTTTTCCCTACAACCGGTTTTGCTGCCGTTGTTGCGCGAGGTTTCGTTTTTACAGAATCCTGCGCGTAACCAGTTGAAATTATAGTAGATAATAGAATTACCTGCAATAAACAGAATGCTGTTTTTAGGTGCATAAAAGAAGCTTTGGTTTGGGTAAACATTTTCAAATTAAACAATGCCATTATAACAAAAATATAGTATTCGATGCAAACGAATATGAACATCAGCATTAAAATAACTTAAACGTAATTAACTTAGCCGCATGGTTATTGGATTTATAGGTTTAGGCGATATGGGCAGGCTTTATGCAAAAGCTTTTGCGCAGCAAGGCTTGGAAGTTTGCGGAAGCGATTTGCCACACAATTTCGAACGTTTGTGCGAAGAACTGAACCCATACCAAATTGAAGTGCTTGCAGATGGAAGAGAAACCGCACAAAAAAGTGATTTGCTGATCTTTTCGGTTGAAGCAGAAAAAATCAAAGAAGTGGTGGCGCGTTACGCGCCTTATGCAAAACCAGGTGCAATTGTGGCCGGCCAAACTTCGGTAAAGCATCCGGAAATTGCTGCTTTTGAAGAGTTTTTGCCTTCCGATGCCCAAATCATTACCATTCACGCTTTGCATGGGCCAGGTTTTATGCCGAAGGGACAAAAGCTGGTCGTGATCCCACACCGCTGTGATCAAAAAGCATATCAAACGTTGGTAGATGTGCTGCTGCTTTTGGAAGTAAACTTGGTAGAAATGGAGGACTATCATCAGCATGATAAAATTGTTGCTGATACACAAGCTGTTACACATGTTGGTTTTGAAAGTATGGGAACAGCTTGTGCCACGGCAGGTTTTTATCCCTGGGAAAACGCAGCTTACATTGGCGGGATTGACAATGTAAAAATCCTAATTATGCTGCGAATTTTCAGTTACAAAGCGCACGTATATGCCGGTGCGGCCATTTTAAACCCTTACGCCAAGCAGCAGGTAAAGCAATATGCAGTTTCTGAATCCGAATTGTTTAAGCTGATGATTCAGGAAGATGAAAAGGAGTTGCGCCGACGATTGTACGAAGCACGGGATTTTGTTTTCCACGAAAGCCGGACACCCATTTTACTAGACGACAGCATTATGAAAGAATTTTCGTTGTCGGTCAATTCCCATCTTCGGAAACCCAACTCCCATTTAAGTTTGTTAAGCATGGTAGATGCTTGGAACAAGCTAAAGGTAAACCCTTACGATAATTTGATCTGCCAAACTCCGCCTTTCCGTTTGCGTTTAGGCATAGCCGAATATTTATTCAAAAACGAAGCATTGCTGGAAGAATCTATCGAAACGGCTTTGTACGATAAAAGCATCCGCGGCGATGACCTGGAGTTTCATTCTGCTGTCCGTGATTGGTCGGCTATAGTAAACTACAGCGATATGGATGGTTATAAGTTGCATTTCAACCATACCCAAAATTTTTTTAAAGACCGGTTGGAGCATGGCCGCCAGCAAAGTTCTGAATTGATAAAAAGATTAATGGGCGATTGATATTATTCCTTATTTTTGTACTTAAATAAGTACGTGTATGGATGTTTTAAATTTTACAGATTTCCGTCAGAATCTGGCCAAAAACTTAGATAAAGTAAATGATAATGCCGAAATCGTAATTGTATCGCGAAGCAAAGGGAAGAATGTGGTCGTGATGTCTTTAGAAGAATACAATTCGTTGTTAGAAACGATGCATTTAATTAAAAGTGAACCAAATAGAAAACGTTTGCAACAAGCTATTGATGAAATGAATAAAGGAGAATTTCAGCAGCACAAATTGATAGAAGATTGAAATGGAATTGGTTTGGCAAACACAATCGTGGGAAGATTATTTGTACTGGCAACAAACCGATAAAAAGGTACTGCAACGAATTAATGAACTGATAAAAGATACTTTACGAAATGCTTTTAAAGGAATAGGAAAACCTGAACCATTAAAAGGAAATTACAGTGGTTGCTGGAGCCGGCGGATTACCGGAGAACACCGGTTGATTTATCAGGTAAAGGAACACCGGTTGCATATATTGCAATGCCGTTATCATTATCAATAACAAAAGGTTGGGTTTTCTTAATAAAAGCTGTAAAATTTAAGCTGATGCTTCTTTTACCATGCAAAATTTGGTGTCCGTTTAACAGAAATTGAAATTTACAGTCACTAAATTTATACTGATAAAAGAAGCATTGAACTTATCTTAATTTCAGTAAAAATTAGCTTTAAAAGCAGTCAAAAAGATGAGCAATTAATTACTGCTTTTTTAAAAAAAATATTTTCCCGTAACTATTTGATAATTAATCAAACATTCCTATCTTTGCCGTCCCGAAAAGGGGAAGAATGTCTTGAACGAAGCCCTACTGCTTCGATGGACAGTTACAAATTAATTAAGAAAATGTCAGGAATTATTGGTAAAAAAGTAGGAATGACCAGCATTTTCGATGAAACAGGGAAAAATATTCCTTGTACCGTAATCGAAGCTGGCCCCTGTGTAGTTACACAGGTTAAGTCTGTAGAAACAGACGGATATGCTGCTGTTCAGTTGGCATATGACGAAAAGAAGGAAAAAAATACTTCCGGCCCGTTAAAAGGCCACTTTGCTAAGGCAGGAACCACGCCAAAGAAAAAATTGGTTGAATTTACAACTTTCCAAGATCAAAAATCATTAGGCGACACCGTTACTGTTGAGCTTTTTGCAGCCGGAGACTTTGTAGATGTTGTAGGAACATCCAAAGGTAAAGGTTTTCAAGGGGTTGTAAAGCGTCATGGTTTCGGTGGTGTAGGTATGGCAACACACGGCCAGCACAACCGTTTAAGGGCGCCTGGTTCTTTGGGTGCGTCTTCATGGCCGTCACGTGTATTTAAAGGCATGCGTATGGCCGGCCAAACCGGTAACAGCCGGGTAAAAGTTCAAAATCTGGAAGTATTAAAGGTTTATAACGAGCAGAATTTATTGGTGGTAAAAGGTTCTATACCTGGCGCTAAGGGTTCATTTGTAATTATCGACAAATAATGGAAGTAGTTGTATTAAATGTTTCAGGACAAGAAACTGGTGCCCGGGTGCAGCTTCCTGATTCGGTATTTGGCGTTGAACCTAACGATCATGCCATCTATTTAGATGTAAAACAATACTTGGCCAACCAACGCCAGGGAACACATAAATCTAAACAGCGTAACGAAATTGCTGGTTCTACCCGCAAATTGCACAAACAAAAAGGAACTGGCGGCGCCCGTGCCGGTAGTGTTAAGTCCCCTTTGTTTAATGGTGGTGGCCGTGTTTTTGGTCCGCAACCTCGTGATTACAGTTTTAAGCTGAATAAGAAATTGAAATCACTGGCCCGTAAATCAGCTTTGTCATACAAAGCACAAGACAACCACATCGTGGTGTTGGAAGATTTCAGCTTTGATTCAATCAAAACCAAAAACTACATCAATTTAGTAGCTGGTTTAAATTTTACCAATGAGAAAACCTTATTGGTTCTTCCGGCAGCAAATAACAACATTTATTTATCAAGCAGAAATATCAAAAAAGCAAAAGTAATCACGGCCGATCAGTTAAACACTTATGATGTGTTGAACGCAGGTAGGCTTTTGTTGACTGCAAGTTCTGTTAAAACTTTGGAGGAAGCATTAGCTAAGTAATATGGAAATCCTAAAGAAACCCTTGCTTACAGAAAAAGTAACCAAGTTAACAGAAAAGTTAAACCGTTATGCTTTCATTGTTGACCCTAAAGCCAATAAAATACAGATAAAAGGAGCAATTGAAGCTATGTATGGCGTTAATGTAGAGGCTGTAAATACCATGCGGTATGAAGGTAAATTGAAAAGTCGGAATACTAAAGCTGGTTCTGTTTCCGGCAGACCTTCAAAATACAAGAAAGCTGTTATTACCTTGAAAGACGGTGAAACAATTGATTTTTACAGTAATAATATCTAATTAAGAAAATGGCAGTTAAAAGATTTAAACCGGTTACCCCTGGTACCCGTTTCAGAGTTGGAGGCGATTTTTCGGATGTTACTACTAATGTTCCTGAAAAATCATTGGTTGTTTCTCACAAAAGATCAGGTGGTCGTAACCACGATGGTAAAATGACCATCAGAAATGTTGGTGGAGGACACAAAAAGTCTTATAGATTAATCGATTTCAAACGTAATAAATTTGATATTCCGGCTATAGTAGCTACTATCGAATACGATCCAAACAGATCGGCGCGCATTGTATTGTTGAATTATGTTGACGGTGAGAAAAGATATATGCTTGCACCGGAAGGCATCAAAGTTGGACAAACTGTTCTTTCAGGAGATGCGGTTCCGCCAGAAGTTGGCAATACTTTACCTTTAAAGAGTATCCCTTTAGGTTCTATCATCCATAATATTGAAATGAACCCTGGACAAGGTGGCATCATTGCAAGATCAGCCGGAACGTATGCACAATTATCTGCACGTGATGGTAAATATGCAATTATTAAATTACCTTCAGGAGAAACTAGGATGATTTTGGCTACTTGCTTAGCTACCATTGGAACGGTTTCCAATTCTGAAAAGGCAAACGAAGTATTGGGAAAAGCCGGCCGTAAACGTTGGTTAGGCCGCAGGCCAAGAGTTCGTGGTGTTGCCATGAACCCGGTGGATCACCCGATGGGTGGTGGTGAAGGCCGGGCTTCCGGTGGTCATCCGCGCTCTCGTAAAGGTTTATTGGCTAAAGGCTTTAAAACCCGTGATAAAAAGAAATCGTCTGATCGTTACATCATCGAAAGAAAGAAAAAATAATGGCACGTTCAATTAAAAAAGGACCTTATATTGATCATAATTTGGAAAGAAAAGTTCTTACCTTGAATGATTCAAACAAAAAATCAGTAGTTAAAACCTGGTCACGTCGTTCCATGATTTCTCCGGATTTCGTTGGTCACACGTTCGCAGTTCATAACGGTAATAAATTTATACCGGTTTATGTAACAGAAAATATGGTTGGACACAAGTTAGGGGAATTTTCTCCGACACGTACCTTCAGAGGTCACTCTGAAAAGAAAAAATAACCGGTAATGGAAGCAACAACAAAAATTAAAAAGTCTGTATTAGTCAGACAACGCAAAGAGCAAGAGAAAGCTCAACAAGGCGGAGCTTCTGCTGCTAAGTTACAAAACTGTCCAACCTCACCGCGTAAAATGCGTTTGGTAGTTGATCTGATTAGAGGAGAAAATGTGGAAAAAGCTTTGTACATTTTAAAATATACCAATAAGGAAGCAGCGATTAGAGTTGAGAAACTATTATTATCTGCTATTAAAAACTGGGAGTTAAAAAACGAAGGCAAACGTGTTGAGGAAAGTACTCTTTTTATAAAGGAAATTTCAGTGGGTGGCGGTCGCCAGTTAAAAAGGTTACGCCCGGCTCCGCAAGGCAGAGGTTACCGGATTAGAAAACGTTCTAACCATGTAACGTTAATAGTAGATTCAAAAAATGATAACATATAATTTGTAATGGGACAAAAAGCACATCCAATAGGCAACAGGTTAGGGATCATCAGAGGATGGGATTCTAACTGGTTCGGTGGCAATAATTACTCCGACAAATTAGTGGAAGATGAAAAAATCCGTAAATATCTTTCTGTACGTATTGCGAAAGGCGGCGTTGCCAAAGTAGTAATTGAACGTACTTTAAAACGGATCACAGTTACTATTCACACTGCCCGTCCGGGTATCGTAATTGGTAAAGGCGGACAGGAAGTTGACAAAATCAAAGAAGAGCTTAAAAAGCTGACTAAAAAGGACATTCAAATCAATATTTTTGAGATTAAACGTCCTGAGCTGGATGCACAATTAGTGGCAGAAGGTGTAGCCAAGCAATTAGAAGCACGTATCTCTTTCCGTCGGGCCATGAAAACGACCATTGCTTCTACCATGCGAATGGGAGCAGAAGGTATCAAAATTATGTGTTCCGGTCGTTTAGGTGGTGCTGAAATGGCACGTACCGAACAATATAAAGAAGGAAGAATCCCGTTGCACACTTTCCGTGCTGATATTGATTATGCACTGGCAGAAGCTTTAACTACTTATGGTAAAATAGGCGTCAAAGTTTGGATTTGCAAAGGCGAGGTTTACGGCAAACGTGATCTTTCTCCCAACATCGGTGCCAACACCAACACGAACAGCAAAGGCGGACGTCCGGAAGGTGCTGCTGCTTATGGTGACCGTGAGCGTGGTGGTGACAGAAGGAATGCAGGAGGCGGCGATCGCAGAAACAACAATAACAACGACAGAAGATCTGGCGGAGGAAACAGCAACGGCCCAAGAGGCGGTGGTAATAACTCCAATCAAAGAGGCGGCGCTGGTGCACCTGGCGCAAAAAGAAGATAATTATATTCAAAACGAAATAAGTTTTGTATCACAGTAAAAGTTTAAAGTAATGCTACAGCCCAAAAGAACGAAATTTAGGAAAATGCAAAAAGGCAGAATGAAAGGTGTTGCCACCCGTGGCGCCGAACTTTCATTCGGTTCATTCGGAATCAAGTCTTTGGAGCCTGCCTGGATCACCAGTCGTCAAATAGAATCTGCCCGTATCGCTGTTACCCGTTTTATGAAACGTGAAGGACAGGTTTGGATCCGGATTTTTCCTGATAAGCCCGTAACCAAAAAACCAGCCGAAGTGCGTATGGGTAAAGGTAAAGGTGCACCGGAGTATTGGGTGGCTGTTGTTAACCCCGGAAGGATCATTTTCGAAGCAGAAGGTGTATCCCTGGAAACAGCTAAAGAAGCCATGCGCCTTGCAGCCCAAAAATTACCGATACAAACCAAGTTTGTGGTAAGACGGGATTACGTAGAAGCAGAATAATTAGTTAACAAATCGAATCCTGAAAGCACAGGCTCTTCGAGCGAAATAAAAACAAGATGAAGAATTCAGAAATTTTAGAACTGTCAACAGAAGAACTTACTGCCCGCTTGGCAGAAGAAAGATCTACCCTGACTAAATTAAAATTTGCGCACACCGTTTCTGCTATTGAAAATCCTTCCCGTATTACAAAAATCAAGAAAGATATAGCTCGTTTAAATACTGAAATTACCAAACGCAAAGCGGTTCCAACTTCTGAAACAATTTAATCACTCGAATTAAAATGGAAAGAAATTTAAGAAAAACAAGAACAGGATTGGTGGTATCCAATAAGATGGATAAATCAATTGTGGTTTCAGTTGAGCGTAAGGTGAAACACCCGATTTATGGTAAGTTCGTAAAAAAAACGACAAAGTTCATGGCTCATGATGAAGCAAACACTTGCGGTATAGGAGATACAGTTACCATTATGGAAACCCGCCCTCTTAGCAAGAACAAGAATTGGAGATTAGTTCAAATTGTAGAAAAAGCTAAGTAATGGTACAGCAGGAATCAAGATTAAACGTCGCTGATAACAGCGGGGCCAAAGAGGTACTTGTAATTCGGGTATTAGGTGGCACGGGCAAAAGGTATGCTTCTTTAGGCGATAAAATTGTGGTAACTGTAAAAAGCGCTTTGCCATCTGGCAATGTGAAAAAAGGTACAGTTTCTAAAGCAGTTGTAGTGAGGACCAGTAAAGAAGTTAGAAGAAAAGACGGTTCTTATATTCGTTTCGATGATAATGCTGCTGTTCTTTTGAATAATCAGGATGAGCCAAGAGGTACCCGTATATTTGGTCCGGTGGCCAGGGAACTTCGGGAAAAACAATTTATGAAGATTGTATCATTAGCACCAGAAGTATTATAACATGGAAAAGAAGAGTAATTCTCAGATCAAATTTAAACTCCGTAAAGGTGATCTGGTAAAAGTAATAGCAGGTGATTCAAAAGGATCTCAGGGTAAAATAACTGAGGTAATATTGAGTGAAAGCAGGGCTTTGGTTGAAGGTGTAAATATGGTTACAAAACACACTAAACCAAATGCAGCTAACCCTAACGGAGGAATAGTTAAAAAAGAAGCACCTATCCATATTTCAAACTTAGCTTTAATTGATCCTAAAACTGGTAACACTACCCGTACAGGAAGAAAAAGAGACGAGCAGGGTAAATTGGTAAGGGTGTCTAAAAAATCTGGGGAGGAAATTAAATAATGGCTTACGTACCAAGATTAAAATCACAATATAAAGACGATATCCGCACTTCGTTAAAGGATAAATTCCAATACAAAAGCGTTATGCAGGTTCCGAAGCTGGAAAAAATTGCGATTAACCAAGGCGTTGGCGCTGCTACTACAGATAAGAAGTTGATTGACACTGCAATTGCAGAATTAACCACGATTACCGGTCAGCAAGCGGTTTCATCCAAATCAAAAAAGGATATCTCTAATTTTAAATTGCGTAAAGGTATGCCAGTTGGTGTACGTGTTACTTTACGTGATAATCACATGTATGAATTTTTAGATCGTTTAATTTCCGTAGCTTTACCACGTATCCGAGATTTTAAAGGAATTAACGATAAAGGTTTTGATGGAAAAGGTAATTACACTTTGGGTATTACCGAGCAAATTATCTTCCCTGAAATCAATATTGACAAAATCAATAAGATCATGGGTATGGATATTACCTTTGTTACTTCTGCAAAAAATGATGTGGAAGCGTTAGAACTTTTAAAATCATTTGGGTTACCATTTAAAAACCAAAATACCAACAACAATAATGGCTAAAGAAGGTGTAAAAGCACGGGATGTAAAACGTGCAAAGGCTGTTGCTAAATATGCTGAAAAAAGGGCTGCCTTAAAAGCTGCCGGGGATTATGTAGGTTTAGATAAACTTCCACGTAATGCTTCTCCGGTACGTCAGCACAACCGGGATAAGTTAACTGGCCGCCCGCGTGGTTATATGCGCCAGTTTGGTATTTCCAGGGTTTCTTTCCGGGAAATGGCCTTGGCCGGTAAAATTCCGGGGGTAAAAAAAGCAAGTTGGTAGTTAACAAAAGTTCTTTGGAACAGGGTTAGTTGACACCATGCTTCTTTTACCACATAAAATTTTGAATTGATAACAGGTCGGCAGGAAAGCCCTGACCGATACCACTATCAGAACTATAACAGTAAATGAATACAGACCCAATTGCAGATTATCTTACACGAGTAAGAAACGCGATCAAAGCAAACCACCGTGTTGTTGAGATCCCAGCATCAAATATCAAAAAAGAAATTACCAAAGTACTTTTTGATAAAGGCTACATTGCCAACTACAAATTTGATGATACCACTACACAAGGCATCATTAAAGTAGCTTTAAAATACAATCCCGTTACCAAAATCTCTGCGATCCGTAATTTGTCACGTATAAGCAGACCAGGGCTACGTAGATACGCAGGCGTAGAAAACATGCCGCGTGTATTAAATGGTTTAGGTATCGCGATATTGTCAACTTCTAAAGGCGTAATGACCGATAAAGAAGCAAAGCAGCAAAATATTGGTGGCGAAGTTTTATGTTACATTTATTAATCGGAGAAATTAAAAATGTCGAGAATAGGAAAAGCGCCCGTTGCATTACCAGGTAGTGTTACCGTTTCTGTATCACCAGATAATTTAGTTACCGTTAAAGGACCGAAGGGATCTTTAACCCAACAAGTTGACAGCGATATTACGATTGAGCAAGAAGAAGGTAAGTTAGTTGTGAAAAGGCCTTCTGAACAAAAACGTCATAAAGCTTTACACGGTTTGTACCGTTCTTTGGTTAACAATATGGTGATTGGTGTTACCGAAGGATACAAGTTAGAGCAAGAGTTGGTTGGTGTTGGTTACAGAGCCACCAATACCGGTAATACTTTAGATTTGGTTTTGGGTTTCTCTCACCATTATGTGTTTGAATTGCCGAAAGAAATTAAAGTTACTACTACTGCTGAAAAAGGAAAAAACCCTACAATTATTCTTGAATCTATAGACAAGCAGTTATTGGGTCAGGTTGCAGCGAAAATACGTTCATTAAGAGCACCGGAGCCATATAAAGGTAAAGGTATCAAGTTTGTTGGTGAGCAATTAAGAAGAAAAGCGGGTAAATCTGCATCAAAAAAATAATTGTTATGTTAGGTAAATTATCAAGAAGAGAAAGAATAAAAAAGGGCATCAGAAAACGTTTGACAGGTTCTTCAGAACGTCCGCGTTTATCTGTTTTCAGAAGCAATAAAGGAATCTATGCACAAGTTATTGATGACCTGGCCGGAAAAACCTTAGTTTCTGCTTCCTCTTTGTCCAAAGAATTTACAGCTGAAGGATCAAAATCAGATCAGTCAGTTGCTGTAGGAAAATTGGTTGCAGAAAAAGCAATTGCTGCCGGTATCAAAGAAGTAGTTTTTGATCGTAACGGTTATTTATACCATGGAAGGATCAAATCTTTGGCAGAAGGTGCACGTGAAGGCGGTTTAATATTTTAATTCAATTAGCAAAATGTCAACTATCAATATAAAAAGAGTTAAATCAAGCGAGATTGAATTAAAAGATCGTTTGGTAAGTATCCAACGTGTGGCCAAAGTAACCAAAGGTGGACGTACTTTCAGTTTTTCGGCCATTGTTGTGGTTGGAGATGAAAACGGCGTAGTTGGTTATGGCTTAGGTAAGGCAAAAGAAGTAACCGAAGCAATTGCCAAAGGCATTGACGACGCTAAAAAGAATTTGGTAAAAGTTCCAATCATCAACAGTACCATTCCGCATGAGCAAATTGGTAAATTTTCCGGTGGCTTTGTGTTTATTAAACCTGCTGCTGTTGGTACGGGTGTAATTGCTGGTGGTGCAATGCGTGCCGTGTTAGAATCAGCAGGTGTACACAACGTTTTGGCAAAATCAAAAGGGTCATCAAACCCGCATAATGTGGTGAAGGCTACTGTTTCGGCATTATCACAATTGCGTGATGCGCATACCGTGGCACAACAACGCGGAATTAATTTAGGAAAAGTTTTTAACGGTTAATACAACATGGCTAAGATAAAAATAACACAGGTAAAAAGCGTTATCGATAGAAGCGAACGCCAAAAACTAACCATGAAAGCTTTAGGTCTAAGAAAAATCAGCCAAAGCGTTGAGGTAGAAGCCAACAGTGCCATTATTGGCATGGTTCGCACAGTAAATCATTTGGTAGCCGTAGAAAATATTTAATATTATGAATTTAAGTAACTTAAAACCAGCAGTAGGCTCTACGAAAACAAGAAAACGTATTGGTAGAGGTACGGGTTCCGGACGTGGCGGAACTTCGACCCGCGGACATAAAGGTGCAGGTTCACGTTCCGGTACTTCATCAAAAGTAGGTTTCGAAGGCGGACAAATGCCTTTGCAACGTCGGGTTCCGAAGGTAGGATTTAAAAACCCTAACCGTAAAGAATACATCGGGATTAACTTAGACGTTTTGCAGGAACTAGTAGAAAAATTTAATTTATCTGCAATAGATTTCGATGCTTTAAAAACGCATGGTTTGGTATCCCGGAACGACCTGGTAAAAATATTAGGACGTGGCGAATTAAAAGCTAAGTTAGAAGTGAAAGCACATGCTTTTACAGCTATAGCACAAAAAGCAATAGAATCTGCGGGTGGATCTACCGTTAAGTTATAAATTTCAATGAAGAAATTCTTCAACACGCTTTCCAACATTTGGAAAATTGACGATTTAAGAGTGCGTATCATCAACACACTCTTATTTCTTTTAATATACCGTATTGGTTCTTTTATCACTATCCCAGGGGTTGATGCTAATGCAATTGATTCACAAAAGGCAAGAGAAGGGGTTTTAGGTTTATTAAATATGTTTGCTGGAGGCTCTTTTTCAAGGTCTTCTATTTTTGCCTTAGGCGTAATGCCTTATATTTCTGCATCAATCGTAATGCAACTGTTGGGTATAGCTGTTCCTTATTTCCAAAAATTGCAAAAGGAGGGGGAAAGCGGCCGAAACAAGATTAACCAGTGGACACGTTATTTAACTATATTTATTACTGCACTTCAGGCAATCGGTTATGTTAAATCACAGATCCCGTCTGAAGCTAAATTATTTGGAGAGCCTTTGTTTACCATTTCTTCAGTTTTTGTATTGACTGCCGGTACGTTGTTTGTAATGTGGTTAGGCGAAAAAATTACAGATAAAGGAATTGGAAACGGAATTTCACTAATCATTATGGTTGGTATTATTGCACAGCTTCCTTTTGGTATCCTGTCAGAATTTACTTCCCGCATTAGCGGAAACGGCGGTCCAATAGCGTTTTTAATTGAAATTGTGGCTTTGGTTGCCGTAGTGATGTTTACAATTTTAATCGTTCAGGGAACACGAAAAATTGCTGTTCAATATGCTAAGCGAATTGTGGGCAACAAACAATATGGTGGTGTTCGACAATATATCCCGCTTAAAGTTACTGCGGCAGGTGTTATGCCAATTATTTTTGCGCAGGCTTTGATGTTTATTCCGGCTACCGTTGCTTCGTTTTTTCCAAACGCTGCATCTAATGGTTTTTTAATGGCAGTTTCTGACTATACTTCTTTTACGCACAATATTATTTTTGCCATTCTGATTATCCTTTTTACTTATTTCTACACAGCAATTACGGTTAACCCTAACCAAATGGCTGACGATATGAAAAAGAACCAGGGCTTTATTCCGGGTGTAAAACCAGGTATTACAACTTCAGAGTACATTGACGCAGTAATTTCCAGAATAACTTTACCTGGGTCAATTTTTCTTGCCATCGTAGCAATCATACCTGCAATAGCATCAAAATTAGGTGTAAATAGCCAGTTTTCCAGGTTTTTCGGTGGAACTTCCTTAATCATCTTAGTTGGTGTGGTTTTAGATACTTTGCAACAAATTGAAAGTCATTTATTGATGCGTCATTATGATGGCTTGATGAAAACAGGCCGGATCAAAGGACGTACTGCTATTCCTGTTGCTGCTGGGACAACACCTCCTGCAATTTAATTTTTGGTAGGAAAGAATGCCCAAGATTAATTATAGAACACCAGAAGAAATTGAACTAATACGGTTAAGCTGTCAACTGGTTTCTAAAACCCTTGGAGAAATTGCAAAATTAATCAGACCGGGAATTAAGACAATAGAACTGAATAAAGCGGCTGAAACTTTCATTCGTGATCATGGCGGTGTTCCTGCTTTTTTGAATTACAATGGTTTCCCTTTTTCTTTATGTATTTCTCCAAACAACCAAGTGGTGCATGGTTTTCCTGGGAAATATGAGTTGGTTCCAGGCGATATTATTTCTGTTGATTGTGGTGTTGTTATGAATAAATATTATGGTGATTCCGCTTATACTTTTTCAGTTGGTGAACCGAGTGAAGAGATCAGGAAATTGATGCAGGTTACGATGGAATGTTTGGAATTGGGCATATCAAAAGCAGTACCCGGAATGCGGATCGGTGATGTTAGTTATGCAGTTCAGGAACATGCTGAGAAATTTCATTTTGGTGTGGTAAAAGAATTAGTTGGCCATGGTGTTGGTACTAAATTGCATGAAAAGCCGGATGTTCCTAATTATGGCAAAAGAGGTTCGGGAATCAAACTGGAAGAAGGAATGGTGATTGCCATTGAACCTATGATAAACGCCGGACGTGCCAGTGTAAGATTTTGGGATGATGGCTGGACAATTTCTACTTCTGACGGTAAACCTTCTGCCCATTATGAGCATACGGTTGCTGTAAAAAAGGGGAAAGCAGATATTTTAACCTCCTTCGATTACATTGAAAAAGTTTTAAAAGAAAAAAATAATACTTAACAAAAAATTGTTAATTTTGCATCCCGCTTCAAAAATAGACAACGAAGTAGAAATCAATAAAATATGGCTAAACAAGCCTCAATTGAACAAGACGGTGTAATAAAAGAGGCATTATCTAATGCTATGTTTCGTGTAGAATTAGAGAATGGGCATGAAATAATTGCTCACATATCTGGTAAAATGCGGATGCATTATATCAAAATTTTGCCTGGAGACCGGGTGAAATTAGAGATGAGTCCTTATGATTTAACAAAAGGTAGGATCACTTATAGATACAAATAAAATGAAAGTTAGGGCATCTATTAAAAAGAGAAGCGCAGATTGTAAGATCATACGCCGTAAAGGAAAGCTTTACGTAATCAACAAGAAAAACCCAAAGTTTAAACAACGTCAGGGATAAATTAGGTTTCCTGTAAAGAATAGTCAAGATACTTCTTTTAACAGGCTAAATATTAAATAAAATATGGCAAGGATTGCAGGTATTGATTTACCAAGAAACAAAAGAGGCGAGATTGGTTTAACTTATATTTTTGGAATCGGCAGATCTACCGCTCAAAATATTTTGACCCAGGCTGGCATTGATTTTAGTGTGAAAGTTCAGGATTGGTCTGACGAACAGCTAACAGCTATCCGAGGGATTATCAATGACCAAATCAAGGTCGAAGGATCATTGCGTTCTGAAGTTCAATTAAACATTAAGCGTTTAATGGACATCGGCTGCTACAGAGGAACTCGTCATCGTAAAGGTTTACCTTTAAGGGGACAACGTACCAAAAACAATTCACGTACACGAAAAGGAAAACGTAAGACTGTAGCTAACAAGAAAAAAGTTACTAAGTAATCATTAATTGTTAACAGCTTTTTGGTTTAGTAAATAAGCTGTTAATTTTCAATCAATAAAATGGCTAAAGCTAAAAAAGTTACCAAAAAGCGCATTGTTGTGATCGAGCCAGTTGGCCAAGCACATATCAATGCTACTTTCAACAATATTATTGTTACGTTAACCAACAATAACGGACAAGCTATTTCTTGGTCTTCGGCAGGAAAGATGGGTTTTAAAGGCTCTAAAAAGAACACTCCTTACGCAGCCGGACAAGCTGCCGCTGACTGTGCCAAAACAGCGCATGATTTAGGTTTACGCAAAGTTGAAGTTTTTGTAAAAGGGCCGGGCGCAGGGCGTGAGTCTGCTATTCGTACTTTGCAAACTTCAGGTATTGAAGTAACTACCATCCGCGATATTACGCCTATGCCGCACAATGGATGCCGCCCATCTAAAAGAAGAAGAGTTTAATTAACCGATTTTAAAGCTAAGATTCAGTACTGTTTTTATACTGATACTTTAAAAAAACAAAAATGGCCAGATACACCGGACCCAAGTCCAAAATTGCAAGAAGATTTAGAGAACCAATTTTTGGTCCTGACAAAGCATTAGAAAAAAAGAATTATCCTCCTGGCATGCATGGAACCTCTAAAAGAAGAGGTAAGCAATCCGAGTATGCAGTACAGTTGATGGAAAAGCAAAAAGTTAAATACACTTATGGTGTATTAGAGCGCCAGTTTGAAAATTTATTTCATAAAGCCTCTAGTAGCGTAGGCGTTACGGGAGAAATGCTTTTGAAATTATTAGAAGCTCGTTTGGACAATGCGGTGTATCGTTTAGGCATGGCACCAACACGTTCAGCAGCACGCCAATTAGTTAGCCACAAACATATCAATGTTAATAATATGGTGGTTAACATTCCGTCTTACTCTTTAAAAGCTGGCGACGTTATTTCTGTCCGCGAAAAATCTAAATCTTTAGAGGCTATTACCAATACGGTATCCGGAAGAAGGATCAATAAGTTTAGCTGGTTGGAATGGGACCCGAATAACTTGTCGGGTAAATTTCTGAACTATCCGCAGCGCGATGAAATTCCTGAAAATATCAAGGAAAACCTCATCGTCGAGCTTTACTCTAAATAATATTATGATGATGTAATATAACCGGCAAACAGCCGGTTTTTACGTTTTCAATTTAATCATTCAAACATAACTAATAGTATATAAATGGCCATATTAGCATTTCAAAAACCAGATAAGGTGATCATGCAGAAATCAAATGATTCTGACGGCACGTTTGAATTTCGTCCTTTAGAACCAGGTTTCGGTATCACTATCGGTAATGCTTTACGTCGTATTTTGCTTTCTTCGTTAGAAGGTTATGCAATTACCTCCGTTCGTTTTTCCGGGGTTACCCACGAGTTTTCAACAATGAAAGGCGTTGTTGAAGATGTTACCGAAATCATCCTAAACTTAAAGCAGGTTCGTTTCAAAAAAACAGGTGATTCTGGTGATAATGAAAAGATATTTGTCATCATCAATGGTCAGGATAGTTTTAAAGCCGGTGATATTACCAAGTTTTCCAATAACTTCAGTGTTTTAAACCCAGAGTTGGTGATCTGCAACATGGATTCTTCTGTAACTTTAGAAATTGAATTTACAGTTGCCAAAGGTAGAGGTTACGTTCCAAGTGAAGAGAATAAAAATGCAGATGCTGTTGTAGGTGTTATCGCAGTAGATTCTATTTTTACCCCGATAAAAAACGTAAAATACGTGATCGAAAACTACCGTGTTGAACAAAAAACCGATTACGAAAAATTGGTTTTGGATATTGCAACTGATGGTTCGATCCATCCGGAGGATGCTTTAAAAGAAGCTGCAAAAATTTTGATCCAACATTTTATGTTGTTCTCGGATGAAAACATGATGCTGGAAGCGCAAACCAAAGAAGAAACCAAAGAAGTTGACGAGGAAATTCTGCATATGCGCAAAATTCTGAAAACGGAATTGGTTGATCTTGACCTTTCTGTAAGGGCTTTAAATTGCTTAAAAGCAGCCGACATCCGCACTTTGGCAGAATTGGTTTCTTATGATGTTGCCGATATGTTGAAATTTAGAAACTTCGGTAAAAAATCGTTGACCGAAATTCAGGATCTGGTGAAATCAAAAGGCTTATCTTTTGGCATGAACCTTTCAAAATACAAATTAGACGAAGAATAAAACCGGTGCCTGAAAAGGAACGGATTAAATTAATCCATTGGCATAATTCCGAGGGTTTGAACCATCACCCAACGGTATGCACGTGCAAAAACAAATAAACAATGAGACACGGAAAAAAAGTAAACCATTTAGGCCGCACCGACAGCCATCGCAAAGCGATGCTGGCAAACATGGCTTCTTCGCTTATTTTGCATAAGCGCATCACTACAACATTGGCTAAAGCAAAAGCTTTGCGTATGTATGTTGAGCCTTTATTGACCAAATCTAAAAATGATACTACACATTCCCGTCGTACTGTTTTTAGTTACTTAAAAGATAAAGAAACGTTAACCATTTTATTTCGCGAAGTAGCCGAAAAAATTGCTACGCGCCCAGGCGGTTACACGCGTATCGTAAAAATGGAAAACCGTTTAGGCGATAATGCTGAAATGGCTATCATCGAATTGGTAGATTACAATACCGTTTATACCAAAGGAAATGCAGCAGCAACAGAAAAGAAATCAACCCGTCGTCGTGGTTCTGGCCGTGGCAACAAAGCTGATGGCAATGTAAATTCGCCGGAAGGCGGCATTGATTCTCCAGTAGATCAAAGCACGCCGGCTACACCAATTCCTGATCCTTCATCAGCAGGTGAACCCTTAGCGCCAGACGAAGAATTGTAAATAAAATTTGTCCTGATTAAAGGATAAAAAAGCCCTGGTTTTAATCAGGGCTTTTTTTATGGGGGTAAAAGAAGCATCAACGATGCTTCTTTTACCCCCATAAAATTGATGTTATAGTATGTATTTAACCAAAGGTTGTAATAAATATGACAGGATGTCATTCTAAAAATCCTTCTTATGTGTTAAATCCAGGTAAAAACCTGTCAGCAAATACTTAATAAGAATAATTGTGCTGCTTGGCACATAGCTTGTTCAATAAGATTAGAATTATTAAGCGAAAATTAAAATAAAAATCAATCATATTATGGCTAAAATTATTGGAATTGACTTAGGAACAACAAATTCCTGCGTGGCAGTAATGGAAGGTAACGAACCTGTTGTTATTGCTAATAGCGAAGGTAAACGCACCACTCCTTCCGTTGTGGCATTTGTAGATAATGGCGAACGCAAAGTAGGCGATCCTGCTAAACGCCAGGCAATTACAAACCCTACAAAAACCATTTCTTCGATTAAACGCTTTATGGGAAACCAGTTTAACGAAGTTACCAAAGAAATTGAACGCGTTCCGTATAAAGTGGTTAAAGGTGATGGCAACACACCAAGGATCGTTATCGGAGACCGTAATTATACCCCACAGGAAATTTCAGCAATGATCCTTCAGAAAATGAAGAAAACGGCTGAAGATTTTTTAGGGACCGAAGTAACAGAAGCGGTTATTACCGTTCCTGCATATTTTAATGATGCACAACGCCAAGCTACGAAAGAAGCAGGCGAAATTGCCGGTTTAAAAGTTCGTCGTATCATCAACGAGCCAACTGCTGCTGCTTTGGCTTATGGTTTGGACAAAGCGCACAAAGACATGAAAATCGTGGTGTTTGACTGCGGTGGCGGTACACATGACGTTTCTGTGTTAGAGTTAGGCGATGGCGTATTCGAAGTAAAATCAACCGATGGCGATACACATTTGGGCGGAGATGACTTTGACCAGGTAATCATAGACTGGCTTGCCGATGAATTTAAAAGCGACGAAGGCATAGATCTGCGTAAAGACCCGATGGCTTTGCAACGCTTAAAAGAAGCAGCCGAAAAAGCCAAAGTTGAGTTATCAAGCACTGCGCAAACCGAAATCAACTTGCCTTATATTACCGCTGCTGATGGTATGCCAAAGCACCTGGTAAAAACTTTGACTCGTGCAAAATTTGAGCAATTGGCTGATAGTTTGATTAAACGTACTATCGAACCTTGCCGTACTGCATTAAAAAATGCCGGTTACAGTACTTCAGATATTGACGAAATTATCCTGGTTGGTGGTTCAACCCGTATCCCTGCAATCCAGGAAGCTGTTGAAAAGTTTTTTGGAAAAGCACCTTCAAAAGGTGTAAACCCGGATGAAGTGGTGGCTATTGGCGCTGCAATCCAAGGTGGTGTGTTAACCGGAGAAGTAAAAGATGTGTTGTTGCTGGATGTTACTCCGCTTTCTTTAGGTATCGAAACAATGGGTGGCGTGATGACGAAGCTGATTGATGCAAACACAACAATCCCGTCTAAAAAATCAGAAACTTTTTCTACGGCTTCTGATAACCAGCCTTCGGTAGAAATCCATATTTTGCAAGGCGAACGCCCAATGGCTGCCCAAAACCGCACCATCGGCCGTTTTCACTTAGACGGAATTCCTGCTGCACCTCGCGGCATTCCGCAAGTTGAAGTTACTTTTGATATTGATGCAAACGGTATCCTAAATGTATCTGCAAAAGATAAAGCAACCGGCAAAGAGCAAAAAATCCGTATCGAAGCTTCTTCCGGCTTAACTGATGCTGATATTAAGAAAATGAAAGACGAAGCCGAAGCCAATGCCGAAGCCGATAAAAAAGCAAAAGAAGAAGTTGAAAAATTGAACGCTGCCGATGCTTTGATCTTCTCGACAGAAAAACAATTGAAGGAATACGGCGATAAAATTTCTGCTGATAAAAAAGCACCGATTGAAGCTGGTTTGGCCAAGCTAAAAACAGCTTATGCCGCTAAAAACGTAGCTGATATGGACGCAGCCCAAACAGAACTGCAAACCGCATGGAATGCAGCATCAGAAGAAATGTATAAAGCTACGCAAGATGGCGGCGCAGGTACACAAGGCGGGCCAACTGCTGATGGTAGCGCAAACGCCGGCCAAGCAGCAGGAAGCGAAGCCGATTCTGTAACTGATGTTGACTTTGAAGAAGTAAAATAAGTTTAAACTGATATAAATTGAAAAGCGCTTTTGGGAGAAAATCCCGAAAGCGCTTTTTTTATGCCGGTAAAAGAAGCATTGGGTTTTATTGTTGTTGCAGAAACGCAATCAGTTGCACCATGGCTTTTCCGCGATGGCTGATTTTGTTTTTTTCTTCCAAAGGCATTTCAGCAAAAGAGATCGGATAACCATCAGGCTGAAAAATCGGATCATAACCAAAACCACCATTCCCGGAGATTTTTGTACGAATGGTGCCGGTAACTACGCCTTCAAACCAGTGTTCCTGTCCTTTCCAAATCAAAGAAACAACGGTTTTAAATTGTGCTTTACGGTTTTTCTCATCTTCCAATTGCTCCAAAACACGCTCAATATTGGCCTGATGGTTTCCATGTTCGCCGGCATATCGTGCAGAAAAAACGCCGGGATCGCCATTTAAAGCTGCAATTTCCAAACCGCTGTCATCTGCGAAGCAATCCAGGTTGTATTGCTGATAAATCCGTTGTGTTTTGATCGAAGCATTTTCTTTAAAAGTGGTTCCGGTTTCTTCAATTTCTTCTTCAAAACCCAAATCTTTCAGGCTTAATATTTTAAACCGATTGCCAACCGCGTGTGCAACTTCTTCAACTTTATGCGCATTGTTGGTTACAAAAACAAGTTCTTTCATCATGGTTACAAAGTTTTCATCGCATCCCAAAAAGCTTTGGTTTTATCTTTATTGCCCAGCATTTCGGTAAAACTGTAGGTATATAAAATCTGATAATTTGGTTCTTGATGGATCTCGTTCAACATTGCTTCCGGCAAACTTAAATCTTTCGGCTTCAACCCAAAACACACCAATTTTAGTGGCATAAAAGAAGCATGCAATTCTTTGAAACTAATGTTTTGATAGGCCGAGAAATCAACAATAGCCACATCATCAAAATCCATTTGCTTTCGTGCCAACGTATTTTCTAAAGCTTTTAACTGGTTGTCATTCAGTTTCTGATCGGTCAAAATCAAAAAGTGTTTCAAGTTTTTTCCGATTGAAATAAATTCTGTTTTTGTCTTTTTTGGTAATTCTGCAACCGGTTTTTCAGAAAAAATAAATTTCACGGGCTTTTCTTCCCACAATAAATCATTTTTGGTAAGGTATAAATCTTCGTTCATTAAAATCTGCAATGCGGCTGCTTCTTCGGTTAACATAATCAATTTTGGTTAAAATTAGTTAAACTGTTTCCGGCTTCCATATAATTTCGAGAATATTGCCGTTAAGTTATGTTGTGTAATTTGTGCAGGTACGGATAATTTTTCCGAAATTTAACCAAATTATACACGATAAAAACAGCATGTGTATTTTTAAAAGAATAATTTTTATATGAGAAAATTTACCGTTTTGATCCTGTGTTTTGTGATGAGTGTTTTTACAGCTTTGGGTCAAAAAAAATCATTAGATAAAGTTGCGGCCGTAGTTGGAAACAGCATTATTTTAAATTCTGATATTGAACACGAATACGATAATTATTTACTTCAGGGCAATCAACCAAACCCGACAATAAAATGTCAGGTTTTGCAGCAATTGTTAACTCAAAAGTTGCTGACGCAGCAAGCCGTTATAGATAGTGTGATTGTAAAAGACGATGAAGTGGACAACGAGGTGGACCGGCGGATGCGAAGGTTTATCCAAAATGCAGGCGGGCAGGACAAGCTGGAAGCATTCCTTGGAAAATCTATAATTCAATACAAAGATGAAATCCGGCCGGACATCCGGGAGTTGCTGACTGCGCAACGGATGCAGCAAAAAATTACTGAGAAAGTTAGTGTTACGCCGCAGGATGTAAAAAACTATTTCAACTCAATCCCGAAAGACAGTTTACCTTCCATCAACAAAGAGGTAGAAATTGCACAAATTGTTTTTAACCCAAAACTGACGAAAGAAGAAAAACAACTTTCGCGCGAAAAAGCAGAAGCGCTGCGTACACGGGTTAAAAACGGAGAAGATTTTGGCACGCTGGCCACTTTATATTCCCAAGATCCGGGATCGGCACCGGCAGGCGGCGATTTGGGCTTTTTTGATCGGAATATGATGGCTAAAGAATTTACGGCTATGTCTTTCAAACTAAAAGCAGGAGAAATTTCGTCGGTTTTTGAAACAGAGTTTGGTTTTCACTTTTTGCAAGTGATTGAACGCCGCGGCGAACAAGTGCATGCGAGACATATTTTGATTATACCGGAAATAACACAAGCCAGTTTGGACCGCGCCAAAATTAAAGCTGATAGTATTTACAAAGTAATCAAAACCAATAAAATTGACTTTTCAGCGGCTGCTTCTGCGTTTTCTGATGATAATGAAACCAAGTATAATGGCGGCATGCTGCTGAACGCAGAAGATGTACAAAACCGTTCAACTTTTATCCCGACAGATAAATTAGACCCGCAAGTTGCCTTGGTGGTAGATACTATGAAAGTTGGAAGCATGGCGCCGCCTGCTTTGTTTACCACTCAAAAAAATGCCAAGGTTTATAAGATATTGTACCTGAAATCAAAAACAGATGCACACAAAGCGAATTTGGCGCAGGATTTTCCGAAGTTAAAGGATGCTGCCTCTGAAACTAAAATCAATAAAACAGTAAGCGACTGGTTTGAAAAACGCCGCAAAGAAACTTACATCAATATTGATCCGGAGTATCAAACCTGCGACCAGCTTAAATCTTGGGTTGTTAACATAGCACAGGCAAAATAATATGCAACATACTTCGGAAGTAGAAGCTGCTGATGCCTTGTTTGCATCGTACCGTGAAGTTAAAGCAGAGATTGGCAAAACCATCATCGGCCAGGATGAGGTAGTAAAATCCGTTTTGATCGCTATTTTTAGCAACGGCCATTGCTTGCTGGTTGGCGTTCCCGGACTGGCTAAAACTTTACTGGTTCAAACAGTGGCGCGGGTTTTGGATTTAAGCTTCAACCGCATCCAGTTTACGCCGGATTTAATGCCTTCTGATATTATTGGTTCTGAGATTTTAGGCGAAGACCGAAACTTTAAATTTATTAAAGGGCCGGTTTTTTCTAACATTATTTTGGCAGATGAAATTAATCGCACACCGCCAAAAACGCAAGCTGCTTTACTGGAAGCCATGCAGGAAAAAGCGGTTACGGCTGCCGGTGTAACACACCAATTGGATAAACCTTTTTTTGTATTAGCAACGCAAAACCCAATTGAGCAGGAGGGAACCTATCCGCTGCCGGAAGCGCAGTTGGACAGGTTTATGTTTAACATTTCTTTGGATTATCCTTCCTGGCAGGAAGAATTGAACATTGTTAAAAATACAACGGGCAACCAAATCAATACCATTAAAAAACTATTGAACGCCGAACAGATACGCTACTTTCAGCAATTGGTACGGAACATCCCGATTACAGACCATGTGCTGGAATATGCGGTAAAATTGGCAGCGAAAACACGTCCAAACACAGCTTTGGCCACGCCGAAAGTAAACCAGTTGTTAAGCTGGGGCGCAGGGCCAAGGGCATCGCAGTTTTTGGTTTTAGGGGCGAAATGCCATGCCGTTATCTCTGGAAAATATTCGCCGGATATAGAAGATGTACAAGCCGTGGCCAAAGCCATTTTACGGCACCGCATTGTGCGCAATTATCGTGCAGAAGCAGAAGGTTTGTCTGCCGACCAGATTATCGAACAGTTGTTTTAAGGAAATTGCATTTTTAAACAAGAAAGGCCGCTCATTTGAGCGGCCTTTCTTGTTGATACTGTTTTTACCACCTATTTTTCAATGGGCGAAAATATCTCTACCAAAATATTCCATTTGTGGGATTTGTCCGGCTCCCAAATGCGGATGTAGTTGTAATTGTTGGTGATGGTGCCTTTCTTAATTTTTGCTTTGCCATAACTGTAGGCTAAATCCCCGCTAACGGCACGGCCAGAACCGGTATTTAAGGCTTCGATTGAAATGGCCTGGTTATTAATAAACTGTAAGATTTTGTCCTGGCCAACCATTGGTTCAAACCCTGGGAAATAATAGCGGCCATCCAAAGCTAAAAACTCTTTGTAGGCAGAAAGGGCCGAAAAACCCAGCGAAGTATTAAACAGTTTATCGGTAGTGGTAATGATAGTACGGCCGTTAAAAGGGTCTTTGCTTTGGATGCGGGGCGAAGTGGCAGCATCTTTAAAATCAACAGTTTGCTCCTGTTTCGGTTCCGGGTGTTCCATATTGATGTTGAAAAGCAGCTTCAACTTACCCGATAAATCTGTACGCCAGATGGAAAGGTATTCGCCAAAACTGGCATCGTCTGTACCATTTTTAATGGTATAAGGACCGGCCGTAAATGCGAGGTCGCCGTTGGCAGAGATACGTGCAATTTTTGGGGCCGAAGTTAATTTGCCTGCTATTTTTCCGCTTTCGGCATAATACGTTTTAGCCAAAACAGGCTCTGGTTTAAAAACCATTGCTTCCGGGTCTGCAACTGCCAGCATGCCATCGCGTATCCCTTTTTGGGCAGTTACACGGTTGTATTCTTTTTCTGCATCCAATACTTCTTTTACCTGTGTAATTTTTTGTGCCGAAGCCAAACCGTTAAAGCATAAAAAAGCTACAAAAGCAGTACATATTTTTTTCATTGGTATTCTTGGTTTTATTATGAATTTAGAATAAGGTTTTGTTGAGTTAAAGTTTAACTTTTATGATTTTTGATCAAAGAAAAATCTGGCTGCAAGTTATTGTTTTTTCTGCTGATACAACTAATCACAAAGCAGCAGCAAAAAATGCTTCTGCTCAAGCTTAACTGTATTCGTTCAGCTTTATTATCCAAATGAAGGATGAAGTTGCAGTATTAAGGTTTTAAACAATACTTCTTTTAGCACCTAAATTTTTGTCCAGCTTGTGCCTTCCTTGCTGTCTTTAAGCTGATAACCAATCTTTTGCAAACCATGCCTGATTTTGTCCGATGTGGCATAATCCTGGTTCGTTTTCGCCTCGCTGCGTAGGTTGATTACAAAATCCAGCACTTTTGGCAGTTCATCTGATGCAGCGGATTCATCTTTTAAACCCAGTACATCAATGATAAAATGCTGTAACAATTGCTGTAAAAGTTCCAGGTTTGGCTTATCAATTTTCAACTTTTGATTTTGGATAGAATTGACTAAACGGCAAACTTCAAACAATTCGGCTATCAAAACCGGGCTGTTAAAATCGTCGTTCATCGCCTCATAACACCGTTGCTGCAAAGGTTCGATTTCTATTTCTCCTGTTGCATTTACTTTTAAGTTTGGTGCCAAAGCAAAAGCGTTCATCATCCTTTTAAAGCCTTTTTCTGATGCATCCAAAGCTTCGTTCGAAAAATCCAATGTGCTGCGGTAATGGGCCTGCAACATAAAAAAACGGACAGTCATCGGACTAAAACCTTTGTTCAACAAAGAATGGTTGCCGCTAAACAATTCCTGAGGTAAAAAACTGTTGCCTAAAGATTTTGACATTTTTTGTCCGTTAACCGTCAACATGTTGGTATGGATCCAATAATTGGCAGGCATCTTTCCGCAAGCAGCTTCGTTTTGTGCAATTTCGTTGGTGTGATGCGTTGGCGCCAAATCCATTCCGCCGCCGTGGATATCAAACTGTTCGCCCAGATATTTATGGCTCATGGCCGAGCATTCTAAATGCCAGCCCGGAAAACCAATGCTCCAGGGCGAAGGCCATTTCATCAGATGTTCTGGTTTTGCTTTGATCCACAGCGCAAAATCCAGCTTGCCGCGTTTTTCTTCCTGGCCGCCTAAATTGCGTGTATTGTTCAGCATGTCTTCCAAATTGCGGTTGCTTAAAATGCCGTAATTGTGGTGCTGGTTGTATTTCTCCACATCAAAATAAACCGAACCGTTTACTTCGTAAGCAAAACCTTTTTCCAATACTGTTTTTACCAGTTCAATTTGTTCGATGATGTGGCCAGTTGCCGTTGGTTCAATGCTGGGTGGTTTTACATTGAAAATCTGCATTACGTCGTGAAAATCAACCGAATATTTTTGCACGATTTCCATCGGCTCCAACTGCGCCAGTTTTGCTTTTTTGGAGATTTTATCTTCGCCTTCATCGGTATCACCTTCTAAATGGCCGGCATCGGTAATATTTCGTACGTAGCGGACTTTATAACCCAAATGCGTAAGGTATCGAAAAATAAGATCGAAAGAAATAAACGTGCGGCAGTTGCCCAAATGCACATCGCTGTAAACGGTTGGGCCGCAAACATATATGCCCACAAACGGTGGGTTAATGGCTTTAAATTCTTCTTTTTTGCGCGATAAAGTGTTGTAAATAAAAAGCTTTTGCTGCATCGGGCAAATTTAGACAAAAAGGCGGTTTTTTGTTACTTCAAACGCAAATCGGCACGGATGCCGTAATGGTCGGAAAGCTTTTTCTTGAGCACCAGGTAATTGATCACCTCAAATTTGGGCTGTGCCAGGATATAATCAATCTGATAATTGGGGAAATCACCGTTATAAGTGGCGCCAAAACCGTTCCCTTTTTCGCGGAAAGCATTGACCAATCCTTCTGACATTTTGTTTAAGGCAAAAGAAGCAGGCGTATCGTTAAAATCGCCGGCAATAATAAAAGGATAAGGCGAGGTGGCGGCATGGTTTTTTACTAAATAAACCTGCTCGCTGCGTTTTAAAAATGCTTTTTTTAGCTTGCTTAAAATGCGTTTGTAAGAATGCACGTTGGTTTCTTCTACTTTTTTAACGCTGTCAATCGTTTGGTAATCTTCGGGCATAAATTGGATAGACTGCAAATGCACGGCATAAACGCGGATAATTTTATCTGCTTTTTTTATATCAATATAAATACACTGGTTGGTACTGTTGTTATCTGCAAGCGGGATCAAACCTTTATTGATGATTGGGAATTTTGAAAAAGCTGCAATGCCGTTGCCTTCGTAATCAATATTGTTCACCACAAAACGGTAGAAATAAGGCGTGTGCAAAGCTTTTTTGATCGAATCAACCATGGCGGCTTCCCCTTTTTTGCGGCTGTAAAATTCCTGGATGCAAAGTACGTCGGGCTGTTCGGTTTTGATTAGCTGCAAAATTTCTGTGCGCGTTGGTTTTGAAGCATTGGCGCCAACACCTTGAAAACTGTGCACATTGTAAGTCATTAACCTTAAATAATTGGCGGATTTTTTTGGCCCGTCAGCAGTAGTGGAACTAAAATTAAAACTCTTGGCAAAAATGCTCCAGCCAATTAAAATACTCAGCAGTGAAATGAAAATAAACCTGCTGAAACGGAGCAGCCAATACAAAGCCAGAATGATGTTGGCAATTAAAAGCGGCGGATAAGCCAGGCCAAAAAAAACAAGCGGCCAACAGGTACGCGGGTCAATTAAACTGGCCAGCAGGCTTAACAGAATAGAAACGGAAGCTATAATGGTAAAAACTAAAACCACATAATCAAAAAAGTGAAGCTTCTTCTTTTTAACTGGTCTCGTCTTTACTGGCATTGAACAGGATTTCTTTTTCTTTTTTGCTGAGGCTTGCATAGCCGGATTGCGAAATTTTGTCTAATATAGAATCTATTTCTTCTTCTTTTGGCCTGACCGTACTGTTTTTAGCATAGTTCTTTGATACGACATGCAGCGTTTTAGGTTTTGAAAAACGTTCGAAAGCGCGGCCAAGTGCAGTATTTCCCTGCAAATGTTTGATATAAAAGAAGCCTGCAATAGCACCGCCGATATGCGAAATTTCGCCGCCGGCATTTGGCCCGGTGATGCTGATGAGGTCAAACAAAACATAAAACAAGGCTATCCACTTTAATTTTACCGAACCGAGAAACAGCAGTTGGATGGTATAATCGGGCAGTAAAGTTGCCGTTGCCACGATGATGGCCATGACTGCAGCCGAAGCGCCAACGGTTGTAGATACTGTTTTTACATCAGCAAAAAGCGGGAAGACGTTATAAAATAGCACGTACAAAAATGCGCCCGCCAAGCCGCCGATAATGTACAGATCAACCAGCTTTTTTCCGCCCAAATATTCCTGAAAAATTCCGCCCATCCAGTAAAACCACAACATGTTGAACAGGATATGGAAAAACCCGCTGTGTAAAAACATGTAGGTTAAAGGTGTCCAAAAACGGATCAATAATTTTGGCAGATACGAGGGAACTGCCAAATAATCATTTATCGTTGCCGAAATGATTGCGTTCCGCGTCGTCAGCATTTCTACCACGCCAAGCAGGCTCAGAAATAAAAAAACAATAACGTTAATACCGATCAGCATATTTAACCGGTTTCCTGAACGAAACACTTGTGTACGAATTTCTTCCCACATAAAAATTATCAGTTTAAAAGATTTTCATTGAACTTGTTCAAACTTATTCTTTTGTGCTTTATACCATGCTTCTTTTACCGCCCAAAAATCAGTAGGCTATTTGTTTTGATTTGTTTAGGTTGATACAAACACCAATTTTTATAGGGTAAAAGAAGCATCAGCCGAAAAAAAGTTTAAACAATTTCATTGTAATAACGGCACATTAATAAAAATCGTTTGTTTTGTGCATGCCCCAAATTTTTAATAAAATATAACCAAAAAGCGCACCGCCCAAATGAGCAAAATGCGCAACCGAATCGCCCTGGTGCTGGCTCAAACCCAAATATAATTCTACCACAATATAACCAATTACGGCATATTTTGCTTTTACCGGGATCGGAATTAGCATAATATATAGACTGGTTTCGGCGTATAAAACACCAAAGGCAACTAAAATTCCAAACAAAGCCCCGGATGCGCCAACCATCGGTTCAGCATAAATGGCCCGAAGCCTTCCTACATCTTCTGGCGAGATATTATAATTCATAGCCGGGTCAAAAGTAAAGCTGCCCAAAATGCCATGCACTTCAATTGCCTGCACCAGCATTTGCAAAGCTAAAGCGCCTAAACCTGTAATGAAATAATAGTTAAAAAAACGCTTTGAACCCATGTAATTTTCAATAGCGGGACCAAACATGTACAAAGCAAACATATTGAAAAAGATATGCGCCCAACCGCCATGCATAAACATGTATGTAATAATTTGCCAAACCCGAAAATGAGGCGAATTAAAGTAAAAAGCACCAAGGTGAAAGGCCAGTTCGATGCCCATACTTTGAAAAACCAAAGTGGCGATAAAGAAAATAATATTGATGATCAGCAGGTTTTTTACAACGGGCGTAAGGTTGGCTAAAGGCGATTGTCCGAATAAATTCATGGTTTTGGCAGAAGCGGTTCGATGCTTCTTTTATCGATCAAATTTTTGTAAAAGCTCTTCTAAAGTATAAGTAATGATTACGGGTTTGCTGCTTAAAGAAACATTGGGCAGCTGGCAGGCAAACAGTTGGTCAATCAATTGGTTCATTTCCTCCAGCGAAAAACGGGTTCCTGGTTTTACGGCTGCATTTCGCGCCAGCGTTCGGGCCAAATTGTCGTGCTTGCTCAGTTTTAAAGCAGATTGGTTGTTTTTGAAACCTTCCAGCAATTTTTCCAGCATTTCGCTTTCGATGGCATTAGTCAATTCTGCCGGAACACCTTCTACAATCACCGTGTTTTTTCCAAATTCTCTAATATCAAAACCTAAAGCACGAACATCGTTAAACAAGCTTTTTAACAGCTCAAAATCCGGCGTGCTTAATGTGATGCTTTGCGGAAATAAAGTTTGCTGACTAACACCGGTATGGTTTTCTAACTGCACCAAAAAACGCTCGTACAAAATCCGTTCGTGTGCGGCCTGCTGGTCAATCAGCATAAAACCGGATTTTATTTGCGATAAAATAAAACGGTTATGGATCTGGAACAATTGCCGTTCGCTTGATTTTGTTAGCTGTTGGTTATCCACCGCAATTTCGCGCTGCTGCATCTCGATTTGGTGCTGCTGCGCGATTTTTTCCTGTGTTATTTCGTACAATGTGTCCCAGTTTTGCACAAAATCGGGTTTGCGCCTTTCAGCCGATTGTCGCAAAACTGAAGTATCGGATGCTGTTTTTACCTCATTAAAAAAAGGATTGAAATCCGGGTTAAAATTGATTCCCGGCGGAACAATCTGATCTAATGGTTTATGGGTGATCATCTGGTCAAAACCAGTTTCCTGGTTAAAATCCAATGAAGGCGTAATGTTGTATTGGCCTAAAGACCGTTTTACAGCCGAACGGATAATGGCATAAATTGCTTTTTCGTCCTGGTATTTTATTTCGGTTTTTGTTGGATGGACGTTGATGTCAATTTTGGCCGGATCAATCGAAATAAAAAGAACATAAAGCGGAAAACTGTCGTCCTGCAACAATTCTTCAAAAGCCGAAGAAACGGCGTGGTTTAAATAATTATCGCGGATAAAACGGTTGTTCACAAAAAAAAACTGCTCGCCGCGTGTTTTGCGTGCAAATTCTGGTTTGCCTACAAAACCGTCCAACTTAATAATTGAGGTGTCTTCTTTTACCGGCACTAATTTCTGGTTGTAATTATTGCCGAAAAGATGCACAATGCGCTGTTTTAAAGAAGCCGAAGGCAGATGAAAAACTTCCTGCCCATCATGGTGCAGCGTAAAAAATACCTGCGGATAAGCCAGCGCCACGCGTTGAAATTCGTCAATAATGTGGCGCATTTCTATCGAATTCCCTTTCAAAAAATTTCGGCGCGCAGGTGTGTTGTAAAAAAGGTTTTTAATGCAAACCGAAGTTCCGGCAGCGGTGGCGCAAGCTTCCTGGCTTACAACGGTTGAGGCTTCAATGCAAATCTTGGTTCCTAATTCGTCTTCGTGCCGCCTCGTCTTCAATTCCACCTGGGCAATAGCAGCGATGGAAGCCATGGCTTCGCCGCGAAAACCCATCGTGCGGATGGCAAAAAGGTCATCGGCTTTTCGGATTTTGGAAGTGGCATGGCGTTCAAAACACATCCGCGCATCGGTAAAACTCATGCCGCAACCATTGTCAATCACCTGGATCAAAGCTTTACCAGCCTCTTTTACAATCAGTTGGATTTTATCGGCGCCCGAATCAATCGCGTTCTCCAACAATTCTTTTACGGCCGATGCAGGGCGTTGTACCACTTCTCCTGCGGCAATCTGGTTGGCAACAGCATCAGGCAAAAGGTGGATAATATCAGACATTAATCTTCCTCAGTTCTATTTCGATGCTAAATTAAAAAATTGATCGCATAACTTCGCAGTTTTACCGGGCCGATGTAGCTTTGCGAAATTTAAAATGATTGTTTACTGATAATATTTTTGCAGATTCGGATGAAAGAACAACAATTTGAACTAAACAACACGATAAAATTTTGATGGCTATTTCTGCAAAACCTTTTACCAAATTTATAGGCATAAAAACAGTATGCTGCCTGATGCTTCTTTTATCGGTGTTTTCTTGTCAGCAAAAAAAAGAAAACAACGCCGATCTGCTGGTCAAAAACGCCCGTGTTTATACCATTGATAACCGTTTTGCCATTGCCGAAGCTTTTGCGGTGCGAGACGGAAAAATCCTGGAAGTTGGAAAAACGGCCGACCTGGAAAAAAAATATACGGTAAAAGAAGTAGTAGATGCGCACGGAAAAGCTGTTTTTCCGGGTTTTATTGATGCACATACGCACTTTTACGAATATGGAATGGGTTTGCAAACCGTGAATTTAAAGGATTTGCCCAGTTGGAATGTCGCCGTTGATTCGGTTAAAAGTTACGCTAAAAACAATACCGAAGGCTGGATCATCGGCAATGGCTGGGACCAAAACCGCTGGAAAACGAAGCAATTTCCAAACAAGCTGAAGTTGGACAGCTTGTTCCCCGAAAGGCCGGTTGTTTTAACGCGTGTTGACGGCCATGCGGCCATCGCAAACCAGGCGGCATTAAACATCGCCGGCATCAAACCAAACCAAAAAGTGGCCGGCGGAGCAATTGAAACGGTGAAAGGAAAACTGACCGGGATTTTGCTGGACAACGCCGTGAATCTGGTTACACATAAAATCCCGGAACCAACCGAAGAACAAACTCAAAATGCCTTATTACAGGCGCAGCGTAATTGTTTTGCGGTTGGCCTGACTACGGTTGATGATTGCGGTTTGGATTATCCTTTGGTCAACACCATCCGGCAGTTGCAAAACCGCGGCGATTTAAAGATGCGAATGTTTGTGATGCTGTCCGATAATCAGAAGAATTTGGATTTATTGTTTCGAAACGGTGCCGTCAAAACGCCGCGTTTAAATGTAAGTTCGGTTAAAGTTTATGCAGATGGCGCTTTGGGTTCGAGAGGCGCTTGTTTGCTGAAACCGTATTCCGACCAGCCTAAATGGAACGGGTTTTTACGAAGCCCGCAAAAGCATTTTCAGGAAATAGCAGCGCTTCTGGCAAAAAAAGGTTTCCAAATGTGTACGCACGCCATCGGCGATTCGGCCAACCGCGTGATGCTGAAGATTTATGCTTCGGTTTTAAAAGGAAAAAATGACCGCCGCTGGCGGATTGAACACAGTCAGATTATTGATCCGGCTGATTTTAAATATTTTGGGGAGAACAACATCGTGCCTTCCGTCCAGCCAACCCACGCAACTTCGGATATGAACTGGGCCGTTCAGCGCTTAGGAAAAATACGGCTAAAAACAGCATACGCTTACCAGCAATTGCTGCAGCAAAACGGCTGGCTGCCGTTGGGGACGGATTTTCCGGTAGAAAACATCAGTCCGTTTTACACGTTTTATGCCGCTGTAGAACGGAAGGATTTAAAAGGATTGCCCGAAGGCGGTTTTCAAAAAGAAAATGCGTTAACAAGAGAGCAAGCAATTAAAGGAATGACGATTTGGGCCGCAAAAGCCAATTTCCAGGAAAATGAAAAAGGAAGTTTAGAACCAGGCAAATTTGCCGATTTTGTGATTTTAGACCAGGACCTGATGCGCGTAAAAGGCAGCGAACTGCCAAAAGTGAAAGTATTGCAAACTTATATCAACGGAGAAAATGTATATAAAAAGCCTTAACCGTAAATGTTTAGCCGGATTTTTTTGGATGATAATGGTACTAAGTTCGGCGTGTGCACAAGATCAGCACCAGCAAAACCAACAATTTTTAGCCGCTAAAAGAAGCATTGAAGCTTCTACCGTTTTGCTGAACAACCCGAACCAGTTGGTGCCAATCAAAAATTTGGATCAGCAAAAATTCGCCAGCGTTCATTTTGGTTTTGAAAACGCTTCGGTTTTTGATAGTTTGTTGAATAAATATACCAAAGTACAAACTTTCAATTCGGCCATTTACGATGCGGACAAAACGCTGAACAACCTGTTGTTTGATTTAAAATTTTTTCAAACCGTCATCGTTCCGCTAAACAGAAACGACTTGAGCAATCCGGCTTTGATGCCTTTTTTAACCAACTTAGATCAGCATAAAAACCTTATCGTGGTTTGTTTTGGCATGCCAACTTTGCCCGCACAATTTGATGTGCTAAAAGGAGTATTAATCTGGTCGGCAACCAATTCGCCCATTGCAGCCAACTTTGCAGCGCAATTGATTTTTGGCGGCGTGGCAGCAAATCAAAAACTAACAGGAGATGTTTCGGCAAAATTTAAAAAAGGGGCAGGGTTTACCACAACACAAACTCGCTTGGCTTATTCGGTTCCCGAAGAAGCGGGCATCAACGCCAATAACTTAAACAGTGCGATTGATGCAATTGTTGCCGAAGCGATCCGCGCACAGGCAACGCCTGGCGCTGTGGTTTTGGTGGCCAGAAACGGAAAAGTGATTTTTAACAAAGCTTACGGCAGCCATAATTACAATGATACTTTAAAGGACAAAATCACGGATATTTTTGATTTGGCATCGGTAACCAAAGTTTCGGCCACAACGATGGAAACAATGCGTTTGTACGATCAGGGAAAGCTGAATTTGGATTCTACTGCGGGTACGTATTTGGTTTCAGCTCGTGGCACCAACAAAGATGATCTGAAAATCCGCGAGTTTTTAACGCACCAAACAGGCATGGTTCCGGATATCATCACCTGGGAAAAACTGAAAGCCGTGGACCGAAGTACAGATTCTTCAGCTACTTTTCCAACCAAAGTTGCCGACCATTTTTATTTAAGAAAAGATTATTTTAAAAATGTGATCTGGCCGGATATGCTGAAATCCCCAATTAGAACACGCGGCAAATATGTGTACAGCGATTTGAGCATGTATTTTATGAAGGAAATTGTAGAAACCATTTCCGGCACGCCCTTAAATGTTTATGTGCAGCAAAACTTCTATTCGCCGTTGGGGATGCAAACGGCCGGTTTTTTGCCGTTAAACCGTTTTCCAAAAAATCAGATCGTGCCTACAGAAAACGATATTGGTTTCCGCCATCAATTGCTGATCGGTTATGTGCACGATCAGGGAGCTGGTTTGCTTGGCGGCGTTTCCGGTCATGCCGGTTTGTTTGCAAGCGCCAATGATTTGGCAATTTTGTACCAGATGATCTTAAACCGCGGCACTTATGGCGGCATGCAGTATTTTAAGCCCGAAACGATTGATCTTTTTACTTCCAAACAATCAGATGTGAGCCGGCGCGGTTTAGGTTTTGACCGTTGGGACCCAAACCGCGAAACTAAATATCCTTCGGTTTTGGCTTCCGATCAAACTTATGGCCACACAGGTTATACCGGAACTTGTTTTTGGGTTGACCCGAAATATAATTTGGTTTATATCTTCCTTTCTAACCGCGTTAACCCAAAAGTTACTGAAAAGTTATCCTCGTTGGGCATCCGCAGAAGGGTACAGGATGCTGTTTATGAAGCCATACAAAAAGGCGTACAATAACAAAAAAGCTGTTTAAATTTTATCCGATTTATTTTCTATGCTTCTTTTACCACCTAAAAATCATTGTCTTTTTGTGGTTTCTGTACCGGAAAAATATCCAAGCACAAATTTATGGGCATAAAAGAAGTACTATAAATTTCATTATAAAACTTTAAATAGGTTCTAAAAGGCATGGTTTTTGTAATTCAAGGGAAAAAATTAATCTTAAACATGAAAAAAATTATTTTAGTGTTAGTAATTGCGGTATTAGGTTTTAGTACGCAAGCTTTTTGTCAAACAGACACCGTTAAATTGAGTAAGCAATACGCAGATGTAACCAAAGATATTGCTGATTTGCAGGTGAAACTGCAGGATGCGCAAGGCAAACTGCCAACTCAACAGGCAAAAGCACAAAGCGCATACCAGGATGCACAACAGGCCGCACAGCAAAGCAGCAGTCAGGCACAAAATGCTACCGATGCGGATTATAGCAAAACCAAAAAAGCACAAAAGGCAGCTAAGCGTGCAGCAAGCAAATCATCAGATGCAAAAAGCGAAAACGCTGATGTAAAGGATTTGAACAATAAAATTAAAGACCTGAACAAAGAAATCGCTAAAAAGCAAAAGACGCAACAGGAACTACAGGCTAAACTTACGGCTGCACGGTCAGCTTCCGGCCAATCTGCCCAAAGTACAAGTGCTACAACTACACCTTAATTATTACATAAAAATCAGATTCTGCAATTTATAAACATATAGATTTGTGTATAAATCAGATTAATGAAAATAGGTATTGTATGCTATCCAACGTTCGGTGGCAGCGGTGTTGTTGCCACCGAATTAGGAAAAGCTTTAGCAGATCATGGCCATCAGGTACACTTTATTACCTATAACCAGCCGGCGCGGTTAGATTTTTTTTCAGAAAACCTGTATTACCACGAAGTTGCCGTTTCCAAATATCCTTTGTTTGATTACGCACCTTACGAAATTGCTTTAACAAGTAAAATTGTTGACGTAGCGCGTTTTGAAAAGCTGGATTTGCTACATGTTCATTATGCAATCCCGCATGCTTCGGCGGCTTATCTGGCCAAGCAAATCTTAAAAACTTACGGCATCCATATTCCCTTTGTAACTACTTTGCACGGAACGGACATTACGCTGGTTGGCAAAGACCGGACGTTTAAACCGGTTGTTACTTTTTCTATCAACATGTCTGACGGGGTTACGGCTGTTTCTCATCACTTAAAGCAAGACACGTTGGATTTTTTTGATATTGAAAACGAAATCCGCGTTATCCCCAATTTTATTGATTTAAAACGTTTCAGCAAAAAAGCCAAAGACCATTTTAAAAAAGCCATTGCGCCTTCGGGCGAAAAAATATTGGTGCACACTTCTAATTTCCGTAAAGTAAAACGGACAGAAGATGTGATCAAGCTGTTTGCAATCGTGAATAAAAAACTGCCTTCTAAATTGTTGATGGTTGGCGATGGGCCGGAACGTTCGATGTGCGAACAGCTTTGCCGGGATTTAAAGGTATGCGACAATGTGCGATTTTTGGGCAAGCAAGAAGCAGTGGAAGAAATTTTATCCGTTGCCGATCTTTTTTTGATGCCTTCCGAATCTGAAAGTTTTGGTTTAGCTGCGCTGGAAGCCATGGCCTGCAAAGTGCCGGTGGTAAGTTCTAATACGGGCGGAATACCAGAATTGAACGTAGAAGGCGTAACCGGGTTTATGACAGCCGTTGGCGATGTGGAAGCTTTGGCCGAAAGGTGTGTTTATATTTTGGAGGATGAGGAACGCTTGAAACAATTTAAAGAGAACGCTTTGGAACGCGCCAAAGAGTTCGACCTGAGCCTGATCTTGCCTTTGTATGAAGACTATTACCGCGAAGTCATCGAACGCTCAAAGGTAACAGCCTGATTTTTAGGCGATAAAAGAAGCATTTGGTTTTATGCTTGATGCTTCTTTTACCACATAAAAATTGGTATCACTTATTTAAACCTAAAAGTAAATCAACCTAACATTTTGTAATTTGTATTTTTAAGTTACTTTTGCAAAAAATAATTCTATAAAAGCGGAAGTGGCGT
>NZ_CALMAT010000118.1:0-71546 GCF_937859865.1 uncultured Mucilaginibacter sp. | reverse complement strand
ATTGGTAGCCGCACCAGACTTAGGATCTGGCGCCGCGAGGCGTGGGGGTTCGAGTCCCTTCTTCCGCACTTGGTTTCCTCCGTCGTTTTAAAACATGACGGAGGAATTTTTTTAACCTATAAAAACAGTTCAAAAACAATGAATATCACCCAGGAAAAAATAGATGATTTAAACGCTGTGTTAACCATCAAAATCAATCAGGAAGATTACCAGGTGCGCGTTGAAAAAGCGATCAAAGAGCAGGCAAAAAAAGCAAAACTGCCGGGTTTTCGTCCGGGCATGGTACCGGCGGCACATATCAAAAAAATGTATGGCAAAAGTATTTTGGTTGATGAAATTAACCATTTGCTTTCCGATTCTTTGAACAATTACATCACCGAAAACCAATTGGAAGTGTTGGGCCAGCCCTTGCCAAAAGTGGATGACGACAAGCAATTTAACTGGGATTTTACCGAAGATTACGAGTTTAACTACGAAATGGGTTTGGCACCCGAATTTCAATTGGATTTTTCTGCTGCCGACCATGTTCCGCAATACGTCATTAAAATTGATGACGAAACGCTGCAATCACGCATCAAAAATATCCGCAGAAGCTATGGAAAGATGACAAACCCTGACGTATCGGCAGGTGATGATGTGTTGTATTCCGAATTGAAGCAGCTTTCTCCGGATGGTTCTGTTTTTGAAGGTGGCATAACCAATACGGCTTCTGTTCGTTTAGATCAAATTACGGACGAAGCGGTAAAAAGTTCTTTGCTTGGCTTGAAAAAAGGCGATGTTGTAACGATTGACCTAAATAAAGCATTTGGCAATGATGCAGCGAAAATTGCCGGTTTGTTAAAAATTGACGAAGAAACTGCGGCAGATTTAAAATCAAACTTTAGCCTGACGGTAAAAAACGTAAACCGTTTGGAAGAGTCTGACTTAAACCAGGAGTTTTTTGATAAAGTTTTTGGCCCGGATGTGGTTCATTCAGAAGAAGAATTCAGGACAAAAATTACCGAAGAACTGGAAGCAATGATGCAGCAGGATGCAGAACGCAAACTGCAAGATGATTTGTATCAATATGTTACGCAAAAAGTAAACTTCGAGTTGCCGGACGAGTTTTTAAAGCGATGGCTGAAAGCAACCAACGAAAAGTTAAGCGACCAGGAACTGGAAGAAGGTTACAACGATTTTGCCAAAAACCTGAAATGGACGCTGATTGAAAACAAGATTGTTAAAGACCACAACATCGAAATTAAATACGAAGATGTGTTTCAGACAGCAAAACAACGTTTGGATGCACAGTTTAAAATGTACAGTCAGCAAGCTTTAGACGAAGAGCAGTTAGGCCAGTACACCGTACAATTTTTACAAAACAAAGACAACGCCAACAAAATTTTTGAAGAAGTAAAAGCACTGAAAGTTTTTGATTACCTAAAAACAGTTGTTACTTTAGATAAAAAAGAAATAGATAATAATCAGTTTAAAAAACTGGAATAATTTTTTAACAAATATTAAAGTTAATGGTTATCCGGTTCTATAAGCAATTGGATAACCATTGTTTTTTTATAGAGATATGCAAATAGATAAAAATGAGTTCAGAAAGTATGCCGTTAAGCATCATCGCTTAAATGGTATTTATGTAGATAAATTTATAGCCGGTGTAGAAAAAAGCCAGTTGCCAACTGGTATGACGCCTTATATTATCGAAGAGCGCCAGTTGAACGTAGCACAAATGGACGTGTTTTCGCGTTTGATGATGGATCGGATCATCTTTTTAGGCGATGCTGTGATGGATCAAAATGCCAATATCATCCAGGCGCAATTGCTTTTCCTGCAATCTACCGATGCAAAAAGAGATATTCAAATTTACATCAATTCTCCGGGCGGTTCTGTATATGCAGGTTTGGGTATTTATGATACCATGCAGTTTATTTCTAACGATGTGGCTACCATTTGTACCGGTATGGCTGCTTCTATGGCTGCCGTTTTGCTTTGCGCAGGTACCAATGGCAAGCGTGCAGTATTGCCGCATTCCCGTGTCATGATTCACCAGCCATCCGGCGGTGCGCAAGGTGTTGCTTCAGATATGGAGATCAACCTGCGTGAAATGTTGAAACTAAAGAAAGAATTATACGATATAATCGCTAAACATTCCGGCCAATCGTATGACTGGGTAGAAAAATCATCAGACCGTGATTACTGGATGTCATCAGACGAAGCCAAAGAATTTGGCATGGTTGATGAAGTATTGCGTAGTAATAAAGCCGATAAATAACTCAGAAAAACCATGAGCAAAACCAGCAAAGATATCAAATGTTCATTTTGTGGTGCCGGTAAACAGGATTCATTAATGCTGATTGCCGGACTGGACGCTCATATTTGCGATAAATGCGTTAACCAAGCCAACGATATTTTGGCTGAAGAATTGAAATTGCGCAAAGTAAAATCGCCGCTGCAAACTTCATCTGCTATTTTAAAACCAGCCGAAATCAAAATCCACCTTGACCAGTATGTAATCGGTCAGGACGATGCCAAAAAGGTTTTATCGGTTGCAGTTTATAACCACTATAAAAGGCTGAACCAAAAAGTTGGCAAAGACGAAGTAGATATCGAAAAATCAAACATTATTTTGGTTGGCGAAACTGGTACAGGTAAAACTTTGCTAGCCAAAACTATTGCCAAAGTTTTAAACGTGCCTTTTTGCATTTGCGATGCCACGGTTTTAACAGAAGCCGGTTACGTCGGCGAAGATGTGGAAAGTATTTTAACGCGCCTGTTGCAAGCAGCAGATTACGATGTTACTTTGGCCGAGCGCGGCATTGTTTACATTGATGAAGTAGATAAAATTGCCCGTAAAAGTGATAATCCGTCCATTACCCGCGATGTTTCCGGTGAAGGTGTGCAGCAAGCCCTACTTAAAATTTTGGAAGGCACGATGGTTAATGTTCCACCGCAAGGTGGCCGGAAACATCCTGATCAAAAGATGATTACGGTAAACACCAGCAACATTTTGTTTATCTGCGGTGGTGCTTTTGACGGTATCGAAAAAAAGATTGCCAACCGGATGCGTACACAGACTGTCGGCTATAAATTAAAGTCCGAAGATCAGGAAGTTGATCTCAAAAACTTATACAAGTATGTTTCTCCGCAGGATTTAAAATCTTTCGGTTTAATTCCCGAACTGATTGGCCGTTTGCCAGTGCTTACTTATTTGAAACCGTTAGATCGGGAAGCAATGTTGATGATCTTGACCGAGCCAAAAAATTCACTCATTAAACAATACAACAAACTGTTTGAATACGAAGACGTGAAGCTGCACTTTGATCAGGAAGTTTTGGATTACGTGGTGGATAAAGCCATGGAATTTAAGCTTGGCGCCAGGGGATTGCGCTCTATTTGTGAGGCGATTATGATTGATGCTATGTTTGACATACCATCGCAAAAAGAGCATCACAAACACTTAGATATAACGCTGGATTACGCCAGGGAGAAATTTGAAAAATCAGATTTAAAAAAGCTGAAAGCAGCATAAAAAAAACCCCGGCCTTTAAGCCGGGGTTTTTTTGTAGATTTATTTTTAGGTGATAAAAGAAGCATTGTTATGAACGAAGAAAAAGACGTAAAAAAAGACGCAGAAATTGTAAAGCAATCCAATAAGGTAAAAGAAGTTCAAAGCCCAGTAAAATCGGGCCTCAAAACCAAAGAAGCGATTGTTGCCAACTGGCTGCCGCGTTACACCGGCAGACCGTTGGATGATTTTAAAGAATACGTTATCCTTACCAATTTTTCTAAATACCTGCAGCTTTTCTCCGAATGGCATAACAATGCACCAATTATGGGTTTGGATAAACCGATGCAAAGCGTTACTGCCGATGGAATTACGATTATCAATTTTGGAATGGGAAGCGCTTTGGCAGCAACCGTAATGGATTTGCTAACGGCCATTCATCCAAAAGCCGTAATTTTTTTGGGTAAATGCGGCGGTTTGAAAAAAAACAACAATGTTGGTGATCTCATTTTGCCGATTGCTGCCATTCGTGGCGAAGGAACATCAAATGATTATTTACCTTCGGAAGTGCCTGCTTTGCCGGCTTTTGCCTTACAAAAAGCCATCTCCACAACCATTCGAGATCACTCACGCGATTACTGGACCGGAACTTGTTATACCACAAACCGACGTGTTTGGGAACATGATAAAAGCTTTAAAAAATACCTGAAAAGCATTCGTGCCATGGCTGTTGACATGGAAACGGCAACTATTTTTGTTACCGGGTTTGCCAATAAAATCCCGACTGGTGCTTTGTTGTTGGTTTCAGATCAACCGATGATTCCCGAAGGTGTAAAAACAGCCGAAAGTGACTCGAGCGTAACCGAAAAATTTGTAGAAACCCATTTGCGTGTTGGCATTGATTCTTTAAAGCAATTGATCAACCACGGACTTACGGTTAAACACCTGCACTTTTAAAAATTCTGCTTATTTCTGAATTTATTACAACAGCATCAGGCAAGTATCTTAAATTTGTTTGCTGATTTTAGGTACATAAAAGAAGCATCAACATCATACTCTATAATCGCGATAGAAAAAATGTGGTATAATAACATTCTCGAAACCATTGGCAATACGCCGCTGGTCAGGCTTAACATCATTACAAAAGACATTAAAGCAACCGTTTTGGCCAAGATCGAAACAACCAATCCCGGCAATTCCATCAAAGACAGGATGGCTTTGAAAATGATTGAAGATGCCGAAAAAAGCGGAAAATTGAAGCCAGGCGGAACAATTATCGAAGGAACTTCGGGCAATACCGGGATGGGTTTGGCCATTGCGGCCGTCATCAAAGGTTACAAGTGCATTTTCACCACTACAGATAAACAATCCAAAGAAAAAGTGGATGCGCTGCGGGCTTTTGGTGCCGAAGTAATTGTTTGTCCAACAAACGTTGACCCGGAAGATCCACGTTCTTATTATTCGGTTTCTACCCGTTTGGAGCGCGAAGTTCCGAATTCGTGGAAGCCAAACCAGTACGATAATCCTTCTAACACACAAGCCAATTACGAGCAAACCGGACCGGAGATCTGGGAACAAACCGAAGGAAAAATTACGCATTTGATTGTTGGCGCTGGAACTGGCGGAACAATTTCGGGCGCAGGAAAATATCTGAAAGAGAAAAATCCGGCTATACAGGTTTTAGGGATTGATACGTACGGTTCTGTTTTTAAAAAATACAAGGAAACCGGGATTTTGGACAAAAACGAGATTTATCCGTACATCACAGAAGGTATCGGAGAAGACTTTTTGCCTCAAAATGTAAACTTTGACGTGATTGATCATTTTGAAAAAGTAAGCGACAAAGACGCGGCCTTGATGACGCGGGAAATTGCCCGTAAAGAAGGTATTTTCGCCGGAAATTCTGCCGGTTCTGCTGTTGCTGGTTTATTGCAGATGAAAGACCGTTTTCAAGAAGGCGATGTAGTGGTGGTTATTTTCCCAGACCATGGCTCGCGCTATATGGGCAAAATGTACAACGAAGACTGGCTGCGCGAACGCGGGTTTTTGAAAGACGAAAAATTGACCGCAAGAAGCATTATCGGCAAAGAATCGGGCAAAGAAATCATAACCATTGATTGTGAAGAACCCATTTTGAAAGCCATCAACATTATCAAAGCTTTAAATATTTCTCAGATTCCGGTTACGCAACACGAAATGATCATCGGCAAAATTACCGAAAGCGATATTTTGGATGCTTTGTTGGAAAACCCGGCTTTAAAATCGCATCCGGTGAAAGATATTTTAACCACACCTTTCCCATTTGTGGATTTGAATACTTCGATAGATAAAATTTCTTCGCTCATTAACAAAGAAAACACCGCTGTTTTGGTGGAAGACGAGAACGGAAAGTTTAAGATTATTACGCAGTATGATATTATTAATGCGATTTCGGCGTAGATGCTAATTTTTATGTGGTAAAAGAAGCATCTACAATTATTGTTTCCATGTTTTTTCCAGATCGTGTCGGTGTATTTTGTTGATTTCCGGTTTAACGCCTTGCAGAAAAAAAATCCTTATTTCACGCTCGCGTGTCAATGGGGTTGTTACTTCAAATAGCAGTTTTGAACTTCCTAAAATTGGTTTTTAAATCACAAAATTTTGATAATATTTTTTAGTAATGCAACCATTGCTTAAATTACACCGTCAATAAAAAAGATTTATCATGAAAATAGTGAGGTTTACTCTAATCCTGACAATGGTTTTTATGCTCCATATTGCAAAAGCAGAAAATAAGGAATTTGCTACTTATGCCAACCATCAAAGTGATCTGATGCACCAGGCTTACGTTGATAAGGACGTAAAAAATTACAGCCTTTTATTGAAAGATTTTAAAGAAAAATATTCCAAATTAAGTAAAGCTGACCAGAAGTACTATTCGGGTTATCTGATAAACGGATACTACAATTACAGTTGTGTTTACGCTTTGCTTAAAGATAAAACTTTAGCTATCCATTATCTTGATGAAGCTATTAAAGCAGGTTACATTGACTATTCGCACATCAATGAAGATAGTGATTTAGATAATATTAGGCATGACGCAGCTTTTTTAGCTTTAGTTCAACCATTGCGAAACGTTGGTGATTATATGTACATTATTAAAAAAGCCGGAAATTACAATACGGCCGACAATCGTACCATACCTGCATTTACTTATCAAAGTGCCAGTAATGCCAATCTTGCAATGCTTCGCAAAACATTTAACCTGGATTCTATTGCAGGAACAGGAAACGAAGTATCAAAAGTACTTAACTTAATGTATTGGATACATAATTTAGTTCCCCATAATGGCAACATGGAAAATCCTGTAGTAAAAAACGCACTTAGTATGATCAACGTTTGCAAACAAGAGAAACGGGGTTTGAATTGCAGAGGACTGGCTACCGTTTTAAATGAATGCTATTTATCAATGGGAATCAAATCACGGTTTGTAACTTGTTTGCCAAAAGATAGTTTACATATTGATAATGATTGCCACGTAATAAATATGGTTTATATCAATTCTCTAAAAAAATGGATTTGGGTTGATCCAACTTTTTGTGCATATGTGATGAATGAAAAAGGCGAACTTTTAAGTATAGAAGAAGTGCGCGAAAGATTGGTTAATAACAAACCTTTAATATTAAATCCAGATGCAAATTGGAATCACAAAAGTTCGCAAACTAAAGAGTATTATTTATACTATTACATGGCAAAAAATTTGTATATATTAGAATGTGCAACAGAAAGTGAATATGATAAAGAAACAAGAACCGCAGGTAAAGTAATTACTTACGTAAAATTATTACCGCTTGATTACTTCAAACAAAAACCTGATCGGTCTGATAGTTTAAACCCAAGCCAAACCAGTTTTTACACTTACAATACAAATAACCCATCGGTGTTTTGGGCTGCACCTTCTGACAAATGATATTAAAATTTAGTAATTTATGCCAATAAAAGAAGCATCGCCCTTTTCAGAACGATGCTTCTTTTACCACCTAAAAATTGGTGTGTTTAAATGCGTTTGATATCAGCGCCTAAAGCAATCAAGCGTTTATCAATATGCTGATAACCGCGTTCTATCTGTTCAATATTGCTAATGACAGATTTTCCTTTTGCAGATAAAGCCGCGATTAACAGGGAAACGCCGGCACGGATATCCGGGGAAGTCATTTCAATTCCGCGTAACTGTACTTTTTTATCCAAACCAATTACCGTTGCACGGTGCGGATCGCAAAGGATAATTTGTGCGCCCATATCAATCAATTTATCCACAAAAAACAAACGGCTTTCGAACATTTTTTGATGGATCAAAACGGAACCTTTGGCTTGTGTGGCAATCACCAAAACAATACTCAGCAAATCGGGCGTAAAACCTGGCCAGGGTGCATCGGCAATGGTTAGGATGGAGCCATCAATAAAAGTATCAATTTCGTAATGTTTTTGGGCGGGAATGTAAATATCGTCTCCGCGCAGTTCAAACTGAATGCCCAAACGCGAAAAAGTATTTGGGATAATACCGAGCTCCTGAAACTGAACATTTTTTATCGTGATTTCTGATTCCGTCATGGCGGCCAAACCTATGAAAGAACCGATCTCGATCATGTCTGGCAACAAACGATGTTCTGTTCCGCCTAATTGTTCCACGCCTTCAATCGTTAACAAATTAGATTTGATGCCTGAGATTTTTGCGCCCATGCGGTTTAGCATTTTGCAAAGTTGCTGCAAATAAGGTTCGCAGGCAGCGTTGTAAATGGTGGTCGTTCCTTTGGCCAAAACCGCGGCCATTACCACGTTTGCCGTTCCGGTTACGGATGCTTCTTCCAGCAGAATATCGGTTCCTTGTAAATTGGTGGCATCTACATCAAAAAACTCTTCACTGGCACTGTATTCAAAACGGGCACCTAATTTTTCAAAACCTAAAAAATGTGTGTCTAACCTTCTTCTGCCGATTTTATCGCCGCCTGGTTTTGGGATGGATGCTTTTCCGAACCGCACCAAAAGCGGACCAACAATCATGATGGAACCTCTTAAACTTCCGCCTTTTTGTTTAAAAGCATCCGATTTAAAAAAATCTTGGTTGATATCATCGGCCTGAAAAACGTAAGTATCAGGTGCAGTTTGTTCAACTTTTACGCCCATATCGCCTAAAAGCTCAATCAGTTTATTTACATCAACAATATTGGGGATGTTGCTGATCGTAACTTTTTCTTCCGTTAGCAACACGGCCGAAATCACTTGTAAAGCTTCGTTTTTGGCACCTTGGGGTATAATCTCTCCCTTTAAGGGTTTGCCGCCCCAAATTTCAAATGCGCTCATAAATTAATTTTTGCCCGGTAAAAGAAGCATCAGAATTTTCTGCCGGGATTATTATTGTTGGTTCGGTTTCGGTTATTGTTGTTTTGCGCGTGCCGCGGATTGTTGTTGTTGTTTTGGCGGCCTTTGTTGTTCTGGTTGTTATTAGTCCCGTTGCGCGCACGGTTGTTATTGTTGTTTTGCGCAACCGGCGTGCGGTATTCTACACGGTTAAGGTTGATGTTTTCTTCCAATTGCAATGTACCGCGCGATAAGATTTTCAAATCATTCAAAATCGTTTCATCCGCAACAGAATCTTTGTTCCAGGTTACGTAAGCCATTTTCATAAAGTTGGCAATGGCCTGAACCATATGCTGACGGCGAGGTTCGTCTTCAATCGTTTTGGCTTTTTCGATCATCAGTTCGATCGTTTTGCCGTAATGTTTAAAGCTAATTTTGTCCTGTGGATATTTTAGCGGTGCAGGTTTAAAATGGATCATTTCCGGCGTAGGTTTCGGATAAGGAGAATCTACATCAATCTTAAAATCAGAAATGATATTTAAATGGTCCCACAATTTATGTTTAAAATCGGCCACATCGCGCAAATGCGGGTTCAAAAATCCCATCAAATCAATCACCACCTGGGCATACCGGTTGCGTTCTTCCTTGGTTGGCAGTGCAACAATATATTTAACCATGTTTTGTACGTTGCGGCCGTACTCAGAAAGGATTAATTTGTTGCGGGAAGTATTATAATCAAAAGTCATGTTTCAAATTAAAAAAAGATAATAACGTTCTTGTACGAACGAACTGCATTTAAAGCGTTAAAATACTTTAAATTGTAAAAAATATAGCATAAAAGAAGCTATTCTACAATGCGAAGTTTGGCAAATTTAAGCAACAATTGCTTCTGGCCAAGCTCTTTAAAAAATATTGTTGCTTTTATATCCGGTTTGTTGCCTTCCAGGTTGATAACTTTGCCAAATCCAAAACGCTCATGCTCCACTTCCATACCAACCTGCAGTTTGTTCATGTCAGAAGGGGCGAAGCCAGGCGTAGGCACATGTGCTTTGGCCAAAACAGAAGTTGTTTTAACAGTGGTAGCTGCCGGTTTTGGTTTGGAGAAAGCATCTTTGTTTTTGCCCGAAAACTGATCGTCATCAAAAAACGGATTGCCGCTTCCTGTCGGTTTTGCGCTATAATCCAATTCCAGAAATTTGGCATCAATTTCGTCTAAAAACCGGCTCGGTTCGCAGTTAATTAACGTACCAAATTTAAACCGAGAAGTTGCGTAACTTAAAGTCAGCTTATGTTCTGTCCGCGTTACACCAACATAAAACAAGCGGCGTTCTTCTTCCAAATCCGTCCTCGAATTTAACGATAACTGCGAAGGAAAAAGGTTTTCTTCCAATCCAACTACAAAAACATGCGGAAATTCCAAGCCTTTTGAGGAATGGATCGTCATCATTGAAACGGTATCTGCATCCAGGTTTTTGTCGTTATCATCATTAGTGAGCAGGGCAATATCTTGTAAAAAAACATCCAGTGTTTTTTCTTCAATATCTTCCCGTTCCGAAAACTCTTTGATACCGTTCAATAATTCCTGAATGTTTTCGTGGCGGTTTAAACCTTCCACCGATTTATCTTCATACAAATCTTTTAACAAACCTGAATGCTGGGCAATATGCAAAGCGGCATCGTAAGCCGTCATGGTTTGGGTGATGACCTGAAAACTCTGAACCATCGTTACAAAGTTGTTTACGGTAGAAGCTGTTTTGCCATCCAGATATTTGCCCGGCTCGGTCAATGCTTCCCACAAACTTACCTGGTGCTGGTTGGCACTTACAATTAAACGATCAATCGTGGTATCGCCGATGCCTCTTTTAGGGTAGTTAATTACGCGTTTTAAAGCAGCTTCATCATGCGGGTTATAAGTGAGGCGGAAATAAGCAATCAAATCTTTGATTTCTTTACGCTGATAAAAAGACAAGCCGCCATAGATTTTGTAAGGAATGTTCAATTTGCGCAAAGCTTCTTCCATCGCCCGAGATTGTGCGTTGGTTCGATACAAAATGGCAAAATCTTTCCAGCGTAAACCTTTGTTGGCGTGTTCCTGATGGATGGCTTCGGCCACCATTTTACCTTCTTCGTTATCACTGAAGGCACGCATCACTTTTATCTTTTCGCCGTGTTCTTTCTCCGAATAAACCGTTTTTTTAAGCTGGTCTTTATTGTTGGCGATGATGCTGTTGGCAACGTTTACAATATTTTGGGTAGAACGATAGTTTTGCTCCAGTTTGAAAACATTGAGGTCAGGATAATCTTATTCAAAATTTAAAATGTTTTGGATGTTGGCGCCGCGAAAAGCATAAATACTTTGCGCATCATCGCCAACTACGCAAATATTTTCGTTGATGGCAGCCAGTTTTTTGACAATCAGGTATTGCGAATAGTTGGTATCCTGATACTCATCCACCATCAAATATTTAAACTTGTTCTGGTATTTGTACAAAACTTCCGGGTTTTTTTTCAGGAGTTCGTTGGTTTTGAAAAGCAAATCGTCAAAATCCATAGCGCCGGCACGGAAACAACGAACGGCATAAGTTTCGTAGATTTTGCCTAATTGTCCGCGTCCGCCCGAAAAATCATCGGCTTGAATCTGGTCGTTTTGCTGGTATTCCTGCCACGAAATCAGATTGTTTTTGGCAGCAGAGATTCGGTTGTAAACGAAGTTGGCGCTGTACAGCTTATCGTCCAGATTCATTTCTTTTAAAATGGCGCGCAACAAACTTTTGCTGTCGTCGGTATCATAAATAGTAAAGTTGGAAGGGTAGCCAATTTTAGCAGCTTCAACACGCAGCAATTTAGCAAACACGGAGTGGAATGTTCCCATCCAGATGTTTTTAGCTTCTGTGCCGACAACAGTTACAATCCGGTCGCGCATTTCGCGTGCGGCTTTGTTGGTAAAAGTTAAAACCAAAATATTAAAAGCATCAACACCTTTGCGGATCAAATGCGCCACCCGATAAGTAATGACGCGTGTTTTGCCCGAACCCGCGCCGGCAATAATCATCACCGGCCCTTTTACACATTCTACCGCTGCCCGCTGCGAAGGGTTTAGCCCTTGTAAATATTCCAAAATGTTCTCCTCTTAGTTGAAATGCAAAATTAAAAATCCTAAGCTGAGTTAGCGCAGCAATGCTTCTTTTATCTGCCTAAAATTATTTTTTCGGGTTTGGCTCAACGCTCTCGTTCAGCATTTTACTCATGTTGATAATTTCGTCATCAATATTAAAAACACATTTTTTTATCAATTCAATACATTCATCCTTATCAATCAGGTTGTTTTCCTGAATGTAAACGATGCCTTTTAAAGTAGCGATCGGGCCGCGTATCTCGTGCGACAGATGCAAAGAATAATCAGAAAGGCGTTTGTTTTTAACCTTCAAATCCTGCGTACGCGTTTCGATAATATCTTCTAAATTTTGGTTAACGCGGTCCAGGTCTTCTTTTTTCCTGGAAACTTCTTTGTTCAACCGGGTAAGTTCCTTATTATTTTTGTTTGTTCTTTTGACGTTGATTACCAGTAAAAAAACTAAGGCAAATAACAAAGCTGCCACTGCTGTGCTCGACCAAAATAGCGTAGTTGCGTATTTTTGCTGGGCAATGGTACGTTCATTTTTTCTTCTGTTTTCCAATTGTTCAAACAAATCTGAAGCAAGCGTAATCCGATTAGAAAAAGATTGCCGGTAATAAGCACTGTCCTGGCTGAAATTCTTTTTTAAATAATTCAAAGCCTCACGATAGTTTTGCCTTTTATATTCCAACTGATACAATGCATAATTATAATCATTCTGCAAATCTCTGTTGTTTAATGTTTTGGTATATTCAAAACCTTTTTTTAATGCTTCTTTTGCCTGCTCAAATTTGTTTTGGTTAAGATATAGGTTTGTCAAGGTCAATTCTATGCTGGCAATTGTAAAGTTCATATCTCTCGCCTTTGCTTTTATAAAAGCCTCATTAAGTACATTTTCTGCGTTTTGGTATTGTTTTAAATCGTTATAAACTTCTCCCAAACTCTGCAGGCATTGGATAATTAATTCCTGGTTCCCTAACTGCTGGAATAACTTCATGCTGATTTGAAATTTTTCTAAAGCCGCCTTAAAGTTTTTTTTCTTCCTCTGAATAATGCCGATGTTTACATATAATGACGCAATTTCTGGTTTAGCATTGAACTTTTTTGCAATTAGAAGAGATTTATTGTAATATTCTAAAGCTTTATTATAATCATTTGCTGAATAGAGATTACCAATATTATTATAAACTTTGCCTACCCCTTTAAAATTATTGTTTTGTTCAAAATATGAAATTGCTTCTAGGTATTTATCCAGGGCTTCATCGTATTTACTTATATAAGATTGTCCAATCCCTGTTACACGGCATGCTTCTCCCTGACCGTTCAAATAGTTTATTTTTTTGGCCAAAGTAAATGCTGTTGTTGCATATTTAATAGTTTGTTCAGGATTCTTTAAACGGTAATTATAAGCCAGTTTGTTTACAGAATCTACATCATGCTGCAATGCTGGCTCTGCAACAGGTTGCCATAATGCAAAAGTTGTGCTTTTAAAGAGAAGCAGCATCAAAGCATTAATAATTAAAACTTTAAGCATCATGCTGTACGGGTTTTAATAGAAGTAAGGACGTTTTTTTTTAATTAAAAAGAGGTTAATAGCTATATAAAGTTTTACCACGTAACCCAAGCTATAAATTTAACGTAAACCGGCATGAAAACCTATTAAAGTTTAAAAAAAATGAAAAAATTAGCACTTTTAGTAGTTGCTGTGGCAACGCTTTGTACTGTATCTTGTAAAAAAGAAAATATAAACCCGGAAGCTCAAATTATTAAAAAAGAATTTATGAAAAGCGGTGGTGGGGATAAAAGGCCAAGTGGAACTATGGATTAACCGATAATTAGCAAATATGGCACAATTATACAACAAACAATTTTTTTACCGGCCTACAACAACCATTTTTTTTACATATTGCTCAGTTGGCGTTTGCATGGCGTAAATATAAATGCCGGGCGCAAGATCAGTGGTTGAAAATAAAATTTCATGATAGCCGGAATTAAAATAAGAATTGGTCAGTGTTTTTACCACAGCACCTGCTGTATTGTACAAGGTTAAAACAACTTTATTTGATTTTGATAAACTAAACCCGATGGTGGTGCTACCGGTAGCAGGATTGGGATAGTTTTGGCTTAAACCGGACAGTAGCAGCTTTTCGTCAATGATTAGGTTGATGGTATCAAACCAGGCATAGGCAATACGCATATTGCCTTGTGCATTGGGATGTGTAGCGTCCTGATATAAAGTAGCGAAATCACGGCCTAAAACCGCATTGATATCTGTAGAATAAACTTTTCTATTAATCGCAATCATTTTATAGATCCTATTAATCTGCCTGATTACGTAATTGGCATTTTGGTTACGCTTGTTGTTGGCGGGGTTTAAAAATTGGATGGTCCCGATAACCGGGGTAAGCTTGTAAGCCAAAGCAAGTTCAACCATTTTGTTCATGTTGCTTTGTGTTTCGGCAATTTTCATTTTGCCGTCCACAATGGCCAGTGCATCGTTTAGCCCCATTAAAATCAATACAAAGCCTTTCTTGTTTTTGATGGTTTGTTCAAAACGTGCCAAGCCTTGTGTCGTAGTTTGGCTGGGAATGCCATAATTGTCAACAATAACCGTTTTTCCCGGGTAGCAGGCTTCAAAATCGGCCTTTAAATACGGCTGAAATTGCAGCCCGTTGATGCCGGCAACCGTGCTTGCGCCAAACGTCGTGATCTCGATACTGTCTTTAGCATACAGTTTTGAGGATAAAGAACAACTTGGTTTTTGCCCGAAAGCAATGGCAGATGTTAAACATACCGTAAGCAGCAGCAAAAAACTTACCGACCTATGAGCCATTTAACGCTGATTTTTATTGAAAAGAGATTAAAATTTTTTAACGAATATATAATTAAATTATTTGTTTTTATAGAAAAGATTTAAATTTAACATATATTAGCCATATGAAAAAATTAATATTTATCGCTGCATTGGGCGTATGTGTTACTGCCTGTACGAAGCAAAATGATGTCAAGCCAGTATCTTCTTCGCTAAAGAATTCCAAAACAATGTCTGGTGGCGGGGACAAACGACCAACTGGTACTTACGACTGAACCACGTTGGTAAGCCTCATCTTCAATTAAAAAACGCTAATTGATTAATCAATTAGCGTTTTTTTACTAAACAAAAGAGTATTTTACGATTAAGAAATTTGGTCATGTTGTTATATATTGCACCCTACACTCACCATGCACAACCTTAAACAATATACTTTTTCATCCCTTTATAAATAAGTATATAAAACTGATTCAAAAAAAGCAAACACACACAATCCAAGATAGGTAGCCTAACGTATCGCTGTCAGTCATTATTGATCATACATAAAAGTACATGGATTATGTTTTATGGAATAAAATAAGCCTCAAACACAGACTGGATAAAATTTCAATGTTTTTTTAAAGAAAAAAACAATAACAGACAAAGTTTGACAAAAGTTGTTTTTCGAGGAATTAAACCTGTTTAATAATAATTTTTAACGTCCTTTTTTTTAACGTTCATTTTTTCTAGACACCTAGATATGACCGCTAAAAACAGTATGCTCTTGCCACACTCTTTCCTGCTGCATCAAAAATTCTATATTTGTTTCAAACTGACAATTGATGCAAGAAATTAAAAACTACGTGGCAGCCAACAAAGACCGTTTTTTGGACGAGCTCTTTGCCCTGCTCCGTTTTCCTTCGGTGAGTGCCGACCCAAAATATAAAAACGATGTTTTAAACGCGGCCAATTTTGTTGCCCAGAAGCTGCGCGAAGCAGGCGCCGAAAACGTAGCAGTTTGCCCAACAGCAGGTTATCCGGTGGTTTATGGCGAGAAAATTATTGATCCAACAAAACCAACTGTTTTAGTTTACGGTCATTACGATGTGCAGCCGCCCGATCCTTTAGAACTTTGGAAAACGCCTCCTTTTGAACCCACCGTTCGAGATGGTAAAATTTATGCCCGCGGCGCCTGCGATGACAAAGGCCAGTTTTACATGCACGTTAAAGCCTTCGAACTGATGATGCAAACCGAAACTTTGCCTTGCAACATCAAATTTATGATCGAAGGAGAAGAAGAAGTTGGTTCGGATAACCTGGGCATTTTCGTTCAGCAAAACAAAGAAAAACTCAAAGCGGATGTGATTTTGATTTCGGATACTTCAATGTTGAGCATGGAAAACCCATCGTTGGAAACCGGTTTGCGCGGGCTTTCTTATTTGGAAGTAGAAGTAACCGGGCCGTCGCGCGATTTGCATTCCGGTGTTTACGGCGGCGCGGTTGCCAACCCGATCACCATACTTTCAAAAATGATCGCTTCTTTTCATGATGAAAATAACCACATCACCATTCCCGGTTTTTATGATGATGTGATCAAGCTTTCAAACGAAGAAAAACATGCCTTAAACGAAGCACCGTTTGATGCAGAAGCGTACAAAAAAGATTTGGCAATTGATGAACTTTGGGGCGAAAAAGACTACAGCACTATCGAGCGGACCGGCACACGGCCAACTTTAGAAGTAAACGGAATTTGGGGCGGTTACATTGGCGAAGGCGCAAAAACAGTTTTGCCATCCAAAGCTTCTGCAAAAATTTCGATGCGGCTGGTGCCAAACCAAACTTCAGCAAAAATTACCGAACTGTTTACCAAACATTTTGAAAGCATAGCGCCGCCTTATGTCAAGGTAAAAGTTACGCCGCACCACGGCGGAGAACCAGTGGTAACACCAACTTCAAGCGCAGCTTTTAAAGCAGCAGAAAAAGCAATTGAAGAGTCTTTCGGTAAAAAACCAATCCCGACACGTGGTGGCGGCAGCATCCCGATTGTGGCTTTGTTTGAGAAAGAATTGGGCATAAAAACAGTATTGATGGGTTTCGGCCTGGACAGCGACGCCCTGCACTCGCCCAACGAGAAGTACGATATTTTTAATTATTACAAAGGCATCGAAACCATTCCGTTGTTTTATAAATATTTTGCAGCTTTATCCGCAGAAAGCTAAAATTGGCTGATGCTTCTTTTACCATGCAAAAATTGGTGTCCTTTTTAACCTTTTCAGGTAACCCAAATTAACGTAATGCCGTTACAAATAAAACCTTTAATCTAAATCAATGAGTAAAATAATTGTGTTTGGCGCTTCCGGCCAGTTGGGTCAGTGTTTAAAGCAGGTTGCTGCCGAAATGGATATCACCGATATTGCTTTCCCCAACGAAACGGAAGCCAATATTTTGAACCCTGATGCTTTGCAGGAACTTTTTGACAAACATCAGCCTAAATACGCTATCAATTGTGCAGCTTATACGGCTGTTGATAAAGCGGAAGACGAACTGGAGTTGGCCCGAAAAATCAATAAAACTGGCGTTGATAACATTGCCGCTTTGTGCAAAGTATTTGATGCCGCTTTGGTTCAGGTTTCTACCGACTTTATTTTTGCAGGCAGCACGCCGCATCCTTTAATAGAAACCGATCCGGCCGAACCAATCAGCGTTTACGGTTTGACTAAATTGGAAGGCGAGCATGTAATTCCGCAACATACCGAAAAATATTTTATATTGAGGACGAGCTGGCTTTACTCTGAGCACGGCAACAACTTTGTAAAAACCATGTTAAAGCTGGGCAAAGAAAGAGACGAACTTAAAATCATTGCCGATCAGGTTGGTACGCCAACTTACGCCATTGACCTGGCTTCGGCTATTTTGCAAATCATCGAATCGGGCAGCCAGGCTTACGGCATCTATCATTACAGCAACGAGGGCGTTACTTCCTGGTACGATTTTGCGCAAGGCATTTTCGACATCAGCAAAACGGAGGTAAAAGCATTGCCCATCCGCACTTCCGAATATCCAACCAAAGCCACACGCCCGGCTTATTCTGTTATGGACAAAGCCAAAATTAAAAAGACTTTTGGCATCGAAATCCCTTACTGGCGCCACAGTTTGGAAAGATGTATTCAGGCTCTTGCCCAAAATCCATAAAATCTACTTCAACCTCTATCAACACAAAAACATACATGAAAGGAATTATCCTCGCCGGCGGTTCCGGCACGCGCCTTTACCCAATCACCAAAGCCATCAGTAAACAATTGATGCCGATTTACGATAAACCGATGATCTATTATCCGCTTTCGGTTTTGATCCATTCGGACATCCGCGAAATTTTGATCATCACCACGCCAGAAGACAGCAGCAGTTTTAAACGTTTGCTGGGCGACGGAAGCGAATTGGGCTGCCGTTTTGAATTTGCCGTTCAGGAAAAACCAAATGGGTTGGCGCAGGCTTTTGTCATCGGCGAAGAATTTATTGGCCAGGATAAAGTTGCTTTAATTTTAGGCGATAACATTTTTTACGGAACAGGTTTTGGCCGATTGATGCGGAAATATAACGAAGTGGATGGCGCTGCCATTTTTGCGTACCAAGTTTCAGACCCGGAACGTTATGGCGTGGTGGAGTTTGATGATGATTTTAAAGCGCTTTCGATCGAAGAAAAACCGTTGCAGCCTAAATCTAATTACGCCGTTCCGGGATTGTATTTTTATGATAATAATGTAGTGCAGATTGCCAAAGATATTCCGCTTTCGCCGCGCGGCGAATATGAAATTACCGATGTAAACAAAGTATATCTGAAGCGTAAAAAGCTGCATGTGGGCGTGATGGACCGCGGAACGGCCTGGCTGGATACCGGAACTTTTGATTCGTTAAGTGATGCAACCGAGTTTGTGCGCGTGATTGAAAAACGCCAGGATACCAAAATTGGTTGTATTGAAGAAGTTGCTTTTCGCAGAGGTTTTATGAACGAAGAACAATTGCGCGTGATGGCCGAACGTTATCGAAAAAGTGGTTACGGCAGCTATCTTTTAAAACTGCTCAACAAAAACTAATCCCACCAAGCAAACTTTATGCTTCGTTTACAGTATTATTTTAATTGAAAATTATGGAAAATAAAATTACAGTAAACGAAGAAAGCCACCAGTTTGAAATGCAAACGCCGGAAGGTTTAGCTTTAATTGCTTATGAAATGGACTCGAACGTAATGAATATTATGCACACCGAAGTCCCGGAAGCGATGGAAGGACAAGGGATTGCTTCGGATTTGGCAAAGTTTGCATTGGATTACGCCCGCGAAAACCAAATGAAAGTGAAAAACTATTGCCGTTTTGTGCAGGTTTTTCTGCATCGCCACCCCGAATACCAGGATTTGATTGTGAAGCCGTAAAACCTGCTTAAAATTTGTTTGGTAAGCCTGATGCTTCTTTTATCGGCTAAAAATCAGTGTATATTTGATTTTATTTAAATTGATATGGACACCAATTTCTATGCGGTAAAAGAAGCATCGGCATTTTTTGCAAACTTAAACAGCGCTTTATGTTTCAGGCTTTCGATAAAAACCTAAAACTGCATGTTGGCCTTTCGCAGCAGGAATTGGAAATCGTCCATCAGCATTTTCAGCATAAAACTTATCCGAAGAAAACACTTTTATTGAAAGCCGGCCAGGTTTGCAATTTTGAGGCTTATTTGTTAAAAGGCTGTATCAAAAGATATTACATTGATCAAAACGGTGATGAAACCATTTTGCAATTTGCGGTTGAAGATTGGTGGGTGAGCGATATTGCCAGTTTTTGCCAGCAACTTCCTTCCCGGTTTTATGTTGAAACGATGGAAGAAACCGAGCTGTTGCAAATCAATTATCAAAACAAAGAACTGCTTTTTAAGGAAGTGCCGAAGCTGGAACGCGTTTTCAGGCTGCTAGTGCAACGTGCTTATGCGGTTTTAGAAAACCGTTTTTTTACGGGGATTACCGATCCTGCGGAAGACCGTTATCTCGAATTTATCAAAAAATATCCCGGCCTGTTGCAACGTGTGCCGCAATATCAAATTGCTTCTTATCTCGGCATTACGCCCGAAGCGCTTAGCCGCATCAAAGCAACACTTTCCCGAAAAAAGTAGTTGGATTTCTTAACCTGCATCAACCTAAAACGCTGTAATTGTTGCCGATATTTGTACTGTTAGCCCATTAATTTTAAGGCTGACGGACATTAAAAAACTAAGGGTAAAAACAGTATGGCAAATTCAATTCTTCACAAAGCAGAAAGCCGCGGACACGCAAACCATGGTTGGCTGGACAGTTATCACAGCTTCAGTTTTGCAAATTATTATAATCCCGAAAGGATGAATTTTGGCGTATTGCGCGTTTTAAACGACGATACGGTTGCCGGTGGCCGGGGTTTTGGCAGCCATCCGCACGATAACATGGAAATCATCAGCATTCCGTTGGAAGGCGATTTGGAACACGAAGATAATTTGGGAAATGTTGCCGTAATTAAAAAAGGCGATGTGCAGATTATCAGCGCTGGGACAGGCGTTTTTCACAGCGAAAAAAATAAAAACCCGAACCAGCAAGTCCAGTTTTTGCAAATTTGGTTGTACCCGAATAAGTTAAATGGTGCGCCGCGTTACGATCAGGTTTCGTTGGATGTGAAAGACCGGCATAATAATTTCCAGCAAATTTTGTCGCCAAACCCAACTGATGAAGGCGTTTGGGTGCAGCAGGATGCTTGGTTTAGTTTGGGCAAATTCGACGAAGGATTTCAAACAACTTATCAAATTAAAAAACCGGGAAACGGTGTTTACGCTTTTGTTTTAGAAGGTGATGTAACGATAAACGGACAAGCTTTGCACCGCCGCGATGGTTTTGGTATTTGGGATACCGATCAGCTTAATTTTAAAGCGGATTCTGCCGGTGCCGAAGTTTTATTGATGGATGTGCCGATGAAATTTTAATTTTTTAATCAATTAGTTACCGAAGCCGGAAAACTTGTCGAAAAACATCTTCCGGCTTCCTTAGTTTTTAAAATTATGCACCGTTTAAATATCCTGGCCATCCACCGCGACACCAAAATTTTGGCAACTGTTTTAAGGTTGATCAATACGAACGAAAATTGGAACGGGATCGGTTCTACTTCGGATGAAGAAGCGGTCGAAATGTTTCATCAACAACCTGTTGGTATCGTTTTATTTTGTGCTGGGATTGATGAAACCAGCGAAGAAAAACTAAAAGCTATTTTTAGTACACAAAATCCGTCGCCAATTTTTTTACAGCATTATGGTGGAGGAAGCGGTTTGTTAAGTGCCGAGATTTATGAAGCGTTGGCCAAGCAAGGGCATTAATTTTCCGTTGCCGGTTGCGGGTTTTCTGCTGCCAGTTTTGGTTTGATTGTCCGCGTTGTTGTTGAAAGTATCGCTGCCATTTCGACCGTAGGGAGAAATCTTATTCAAATTGTTAATGCTTCTTTTATCGGCATAAAATCATCAAATAATTTCTCTTTGAAGTAGATTTCTCCCTACGGTCGAAATGACAAAACCGCCTCTAAAATAGCTTCTACAGCAACTGTTTCCGGTGCTTTTTCCTGATGCTGCTGCACAAATTTTAAGACTTCGTTTTTACTTCGCAACGCTTCTGGAACTTCAAAAAACAAAACTTTATTAGGCGTTTTCCAAGGTGTATGCTGCGGATTGGTTTGCGCATACAAAACCACAACTGGAGTTTGCGTTGCAGATGCAATATGCACTGGGCCAGTATTTACCGAAAGTAGGAGTGGTGCTTCTTTTATCAGGCAAATAAATTCATCCAAAGTAAACAAACCCGCAATAGAAAAAGCGTTTGTGCCAATGCCTTGCTGTATTTCGTCCGTCAGTTGTTTCTCAGCAGCCGAACCTGTAAGCAAAATCTGGTAACCAAAATCTTTAACCAAACATTTTCCCAACTCAATCCATTTTTCGGTTGGATATTGCCGTTTCAATTCGCTTACGCCCGGATGTAAAACGAGCCAGGGTTTTTGCAAGTCAATACTGTTTTTATCAAGCTTTTTTTGAGTTGATTGCCAGGCATCAGGGATTTGAAGGCTTAAACGGTCATCCGAAGTTTTTGCGCCAATAGTGGCAACCAAATCCAAATCGCGTTCTACCTGATGTTTGATCAACGTATAAGGCTCTTCGTCCGGAACCCAATTTGTTAATAATTGATAAGAGTTTTCCCGGCAATAAGCCAAACGCAAAGGAATATCAGCGAGATAAGCAAGCATCACGGCCGGCATTGGGTTCTGACTGAAAACCGTAAAAATAACCGCCGCATCAAAATGTTTTTGCCTCAACACTTCCGCCAAAGTCAAAAAAGTAGTGCTAAAAGAAGCATTTTGGGTTTTTACCCAGGGAACATCAAACGTTAAAGTTTCATCAATTTCGGGAATATTTTTGGCGATCCCGGCGGCCATGGAAGAAGTTAAAACGGTAATCCGGCTGTTAAAAGTTTTTTTCAAAGCACGAATGGCTGGGGTTGACATCAGCAAATCGCCCATGTTATCCAACCGGACAACTAAAATATTTTTACAGTTTTGCCAGAGATTATCCATCGGCTAAATTCCCAGATCGGTAGAATGAACATCGGTGATAAAAGCAGCGGCCTGAAAAAAGTTTTTCGCTTTGTAGTCTGGTGTGCGGTATTCACCTGGAACCCATTCTGTTTCGTTGCCGTTATCAATCAAAACGGTTTGGCAGCCCGCTCTTTTTCCGGCTTCTACGTCATTTAAAATATCACCGATCATCCAGGATTGCTGCAAATCAATCTGATGTTCTGCCGCCGCTTGCAAAATCATGCCGGGTTTTGGTTTGCGAAAGTTGCATTCCACTGCATATTTTTCAACTGTTCCCTGCGGATGGTTAAAGCTCCAGTAAAAACCCTGAAACCGGATTTCGTCTTTTTCCAGCAAAACCTGTATTTTATTTTTTACGCCGGTTAAAGCTTCTTCCTCAAAAAAACCACGCGCCACACCGGATTGATTGGAGATCATGATAAAGATATAACCTTGCGCTTTTAACAGTTTCAAGCCTTCAACCACGCCTTCCTGCAAGGTAATCTTTTCAGGGTCAACGTTGTAAGGAATATCCGGGATCAGTGTTCCGTCTTTATCAATAAAAATGGCTTTGTTCATTATGTCGTTTTCAGTATTTTGCCATTTCTGTGCGCTGTCATTCCGACGATAGGAGGAATCTTCTTCAAAGCAGTTTGTGGATTAATAATGTTCGATGAAGATTTCTCCCTACGGTCGAAATGACAGCGTGCTTAATATCAGCAATGCTTCTTTTATCCCTATAAAATCAGTGTTTATTTTACCGAAGCGGTTTTCGTAATTTTAGTTGTTTTGCTTTTTCTGGTAGATAAATGATTTTCTACCAAACGGGAAATGGTATGTAAAAGGTGCAAATGGATTTCCTGAATTCGATGCGGGCTGTTGGAAGGCACGATGATGTTTAAGTGCGCATAAGTTGCTGCATCGCCGCCGCCTTTTCCAAGCAAAGCAATGCAGGTCATGTGTTTTTTATGGGCAACTTTTATCGCATTTACAATATTTACCGATTGGCCGCTGGTGCTCATGCAAAGCAAAATATCGCCTTTTTTGCCATAAGTTTCTATCTGTCTGGAAAAAACATCATCAAAACCAATATCGTTGGCAAAACCGGTAAGCACAGAAGTATCCGCAGCAAGCGAAATTACCGGCAAACCTTGCCGTTCCGAACTTTCAAAGTAATTCATCATTTCTGATGTAAAGTGCAAACTTCCCGCAGCGCTGCCGCCGTTACCGCAAACCAATAGCTTTTTATCTGCTGCCAAAGCATTGCTAATGAGCGTTGCTGCTTGTGCAACCGGAATGCGCAATGCTCTTTTTGCACGCAAAAAAGTATCGGCAGCTTTATCAAAAGCTTGGTCAATCAACATCAGCTCGTTGTCTTCTTCATTGCCGAATTCGTTTACGTGAATAATTTTCTCGTACATACTAATGGCCATTTCCGAGATTTTATGCCAGGTAAACAAAGCATTTACACGACGGATGGCGTTATCGCGCATATCGTTCAGCAATTTTTTATTGCTGATCAACTGAAAAACGCGTTGTGCCAGCACGTCAGGATCATTCGGCGGAACTAAAAAACCTGTTTTTTTATCAGCCACACTGTGTTTAATGCCGCCAACATCGGCACCGATAACCGGCGTGCCGCACGCCATTGCTTCCAAAGGCGTAATACCAAAAGGCTCGTACCAGGGCGTAGTAATAAAAATATCGGCGGCAGCGTAATAGTATTTTAAAATATCACGGTTTTTGCGGCCAACAAAAGTAACATCGGCAGAAACGCCATGATCTGCTGCCAGTTTTTTTAGGCGCAGCATTTCCGGGTTTTGGTCGGTGTCCGGGTTATCGGCTTCGCCGCCCACAACCACCAATCGCAATGGTGTGTCGGTCTTTTTCACTTTAACCAAAGCACGGATCACATTGTCAATCCCTTTTCTCGGAACCATACGGCCCAATTGCAGAATAATGTTTTCGTTCGATTCAAAGTTGAGGATCATCCGCGCCAGCTTTTTATCAATCGGATAAAACTCGGTCGGGCAAAAACCGCAAGGAATGATCGTGATATTTGCCGGGTCGGCGTTGTAATAATTGATCAGGTCTTCCTGGTCTTGCGGGCATTCGGCCACAATCTGATCAGCTTGCCGGGCAATTTCTTCTTCAATTAAAATTCGTTCTTTTGGAAACTTGTCCTGGTCGCCCTGATGGATTTGCCGAACTCGGCCCAACGCATGATAGGTAATGACAAAAGGCAGTTTCAGTTTTGCTTTGAGATTGCAGGCCACCAGGCCCGACATCCAGAAGTTGGCGTGGACCAAAGCATAATCTATTTTTTCGCGGGCAATAAAAGCAATCATTTCCGAAGTAAAATCGGGCATGTACTGCAGCAGGCTTTCCTTCGGGATAAAACTTTCCGGGCCGGCCGTAACATGGATGATGCGGACGCCCTGCACCCAGCTAACAATTTCGGGAAAACGCGTATCATCGCGGCGGGTAAAAATATCAACTTCGTAGCCGGATTGCGCAATATGCTTGGCCAGTTCTCCCACATAAACATTCTGTCCGCCGCTATCTACACCGCCCAGCATAGCCAGCGGAGAAGCATGTTCACTGATAAAGGCTATCCTGTTTTTCATATTTAGGTTTTTGGTTCAATGAGCTAAATTTTGGTAAGTAAGGGGCCGGTTACAGTTTTTTGGATCAACTGCTTCCAATCGGCTAAAAAACGTTTTGAGCTAAAAATTTTTATTGCGAACGAACGCGCATTGGCACCTAAAGAAGCGGCTGATTGCGGATCTGCTATTAATTGCTGCATTTTCCCGATAAGGTATTGCAAATCAGAATGTACAAAACCGGAAACTTCATTGCTGATGATCGTCGGTAAATCGGTCGTCGCTAATCCAACAACAGGCATTCCGATCATCATAGCCTGCTGCACGGCAAAACTGGGACTGGCATAACGATCAGGGCAAAACAGGAAACGGTAAGGGCTGAGTTTTTCGGCTAAATTTTGGTAAGTTATATCTTTTTTTCCGATTTGGATAATTTCCAGCGGCAATGCTTCTTTTACCTGCATAAAAATGTCCATCCCGGTTACACGGTTATCGGCAGGGTTTTCTTCTAAAACCACCACACCGCATAACTTTTCACCGGTAAAAGAAGCATGGTTTTCCGGTACGCCGTTTTCGATTACCGAAACAGGAACGCTGTTATTGTCCCACATTAAAGCGTTGTAATGATTAACATGGACAAGCTGAACGTCAACATCTTCTACCCAGTGTTTGGTGTTGGTTGGATGTTGTTTCGGCGGATTATGTTCTAAATAAACCTTTGGGAGCTCGCGTTGCTGCGGCGATAAAACCTCGTATTGCGCGGTTTGGTAGCTGTGTTCGTCCTGAAACAAAATACAATCCAATTGCAAATCTTTTATCTCCGCAACATTTGTTTCAACCACATTTTTTTGAGCAGAAAAAAAGTTCCTGAAGCTTTCGTTTTGGCCTTCGGGAATATAAATTTCAAAATCTCCCTGCGCCAGCTCCAACAAATATTGTTGTTGCACCGGCCACGTAAAGATTTTATATTGTTGGTCCATGTAAAATTATTGGTTCAAATTATCGGCTAAATTATCTTTTAGTAATTAATTATTTTAATCAAAAGCCAAGCTTTAAATAAAATGTTGATAATTTGTAAAGCGCGCGCTTTGTTTTTTTGTAATTGCTAACACTATATTATTTTATTTGGTTTGCGATGTGCATAATTTATTGCCGCTAAAAACAGTAATGCTTCTTTTACCAGGCAAAATTAAGGCACGTAAAATAGTAAATTATTTAGAAATGCGGATAAGTGCTACCTTTGCGCAACAATTTTTAAAATGAAATTTATTTATCAAAGCTGGTGGAAAGTACTGGCTGTTGTTACCATTATTTACACGCTGGTTGCGGGTTTAACGTTCCATGTACCTACGCTGCCAATTTTGCACGAAACCATTCGGAACCTTTATTTTCATGTGCCGATGTGGATGGCGATGCTGGTTATCTTCAGCATATCGGTTTGGTACAGTATCAAATATTTAAGAACCGGGCAAGAAGCGTACGATTTAATTGCGGTTGAATGTGTAAACACCGGTGTCGTGTTTTTTATATTTGGGTTGGTAACCGGCATGATCTGGGCAAAATATACTTGGGGCGAATATTGGAGCAACGACCCGAAGCAAAACAGTGCAGCCATCGCTTTCTTGTTGTATTGCGCTTATTTAGTGTTGCGAAATTCGATTGATGAAGAACAAAGGCGTGCGAAAATCTCCGCTGTGTACAACATCTTTGCTTTCCCGATCATGATCGTGCTGATCTTTATTTTGCCGCGTTTAACCGATTCGCTCCATCCTGGAAACGGCGGAAACCCGGCTTTTGGCAAATATGACTTAGATAGCAGGATGCGCGTAGTACTTTATCCTGCTTTTATTGCCTGGCCGTTGATTGCGGTTTGGATTGCAACCCTGCGTTACCGCATCCGCCTGATCGAAAACAAAAGAAATACTTTATAAATCCTCCCGATGAAAAAAATATTGTTGTCGTTTTTAATGCTGTTTTTATCCACCTTTTTTTCGTTCGCACAGCAAACTACTGGTGTAGAAATGGCCGACCAGATGCGCAGTTCGGGAAAAATTTATGTGGTGATTGCCACCATCGTGATCGTTTTTATCGGCCTGGCCATTTATCTTTTCACCATTGACCGCCGCTTAAAAAAGATCGAACGCGAAAATTAACCGCCCTAAACCTCAATTCAATCAACCCTACCGAATGATAAGACGTATACACTGGCTATAAAGAATTTGTGTAATTGAAATAATTTCATTCAACTTTGCATACCTTTTATAAAACCAGTTAACGTAACAATTTTTATTATGAGTAATTCACTTGTTCTCTCCGAAGTGGAGAATCACTTTTTTGGTGATGTTTGTCAGTTTTTTGATCACGCAGCCCAATTTACCAATCACGATGCCGGTTTGCTGGACCAAATAAAATCCTGCAACAGCGTTTTCCGTTTCCGTTTCCCCATCCGCAAAGGCAAAGGGTTTGAAGTAATTGATGCCTGGCGCGTAGAACATTCGCACCACCAATCGCCAACTAAAGGCGGTATCCGCTACAGCGAAATGGTGAACGAAGACGAAGTGATGGCTTTGGCCGCTTTGATGACTTATAAATGTGCGATCGTAAACGTGCCGTTTGGCGGCGCAAAAGGCGGCATCAAAATCAACCCGAAAAATTATACCGAGCAGGAACTGGAGAACATCACCCGCCGCTACACCGTAGAGTTGATAAAAAAGAATTTCATTGGGCCCAGTATTGATGTCCCAGCACCCGATTATGGTTCCGGAGAACGCGAAATGAGTTGGATTGCAGATACTTACGCTACTATGAACCCCGGCCAGGGTGATGCTTTAGGTTGCGTTACCGGAAAACCGATTGCTTTGCACGGTATTGCCGGAAGGCGTGAGGCAACTGGCCGTGGCGTTGCGATTGCCACACGCGAATGTGTAAGCGTGGCAGAAGACATGAAAAAGTTAGGTTTGCTGCCGGGCATTTCAGGCAAACGCGTAATTGTACAAGGGCTTGGAAACGTAGGCTTTTATTCGGCTAAATTTTTGGCAGAATTTGGCGCATTGATTGTTGGCATTTGCGAATACGAAGGCGCAATTTACAACGAAGACGGCCTGGACGTAAATACTGTTTTTGAGCATAGGAAAGCGACCGGTTCAATTTTAGGCTATCCTTTGGCCACCAAAGAGTTTAAAAACTCGATGGAAGGCTTGGAGCAGCCCTGCGATATTCTGGTTCCGGCAGCTTTGGAAAACCAAATTACAGTGGACAATATCCGCCGTATCCAGGCAAAAATCATTACCGAAGGAGCCAACGGCCCAACCACACCGGAGGCGGAAGCTATTTTTACAGAACGTGGCGGCATCATCATCCCGGATATGTACGCCAATGCCGGCGGTGTAACGGTTTCTTACTTTGAATGGTTAAAAAACCTGTCTCACGTTTCTTTTGGCCGTATCAACCGTCGTTTTGAAGAAACCGCCAATATGAACTTAGTAAATATGGTAGAAGGAATTACAGGCGTGGCCTTAACACCCATGCAGCGTTCTACCATTGTAAAAGGAGCATCAGAACTGGAACTGGTAAACTCCGGATTGGAAGATACCATGATTCGTTCGTACCACGAAATCCGCGAAACTTTTGTACAAACACCAAAAATAGATACGTTAAGAACTGCCGCTTTTGTGGTTGCCATCAATAAGATTGCAGTTTCCTACAAAAACCTGGGCATCTGGCCATAAGCACTAATTTTTATGCGGTAAAAGAAGCATTTTCTATTTCTATGGAAAATGCTTCTTTTTGTTTAGAACGATTCTAAATTCGAGATAGAAACCCTAAAAAAAAGATTACGAACTTTGTTTTGTATTTTTGTATGCTTATTAAAACCAAGAATTATCCAGATGAAAAAAAGTTCAATATTAGGTATCGTTATTATTGCCGTTGCTATTTGTATCATCATCAGCACTTATGCAGATACAAGCACATACGGTTCTTTTAATGAAGCCAAAAACACACATAGCGAACTGCACGTAGTCGGCCATTTAAATAAAGATAAACAACTGATTTACGACGCTAAAAAAGACGCCAACTATTTTTCTTTCTTTATGAAAGACAACAAAGGTGAGGAGTGCAAAATTGTATTTACCGGCACCAAACCGCAGGATTTTGAACGATCGGAACAAATTGTGCTGACCGGGCAAATGGTGGGCAACGAATTTCATGCCTCAAAAATTCTGATGAAATGCCCTTCCAAATACATACAAGACAAAGTGGAAGTTACCGAGGCAAACGCAACCAAACAAGCTTCAATTTAAATTTCTTTAATGGATATTCAATATAAAGGAGAGCACCTTTTGCCGGGGCAGCTCGGCCAGTTATTTGTTATACTGGCATTCGGCTCGGCACTTTTTTCTGCCATCAGTTATTATTTTGCAACCGTAAATAAAAACCAGCTTGATAATAGTTGGAGAAACCTGGCGCGTTACGGCTATTTTATCAACACACTTTCGGTTGTTGGTATTGGTGCCTGTTTGTTTTACATCATTTACACCAACCTGTTCGAGTACCATTATGCCTGGGCGCATTCTTCGCGTACGCTGCCGGTTTATTATATCATTTCCAGTTATTGGGAAGGGCAGGAGGGAAGTTTTTGGCTTTGGGGATTTTGGCAGGCCGTGCTGGGAAACATCCTGATCTGGAAAGCGAAATCTTGGGAAAACCCGGTAATGGCTGTGGTAGCTTTATCGCAGGCATTTTTGGCTTCGATGCTGATCGGCATTGAGATGTTTGGCACGCGTGTGGGCAGTTCGCCATTTATTTTACTGCGTAACGCGATTGAAGGTCCGGTTTTTAGTAGACCGGATTATTTAAACTACATTAAAGACGGAAACGGGTTAAACCCTTTGCTGCAAAATTATTGGATGGTCATTCATCCGCCAACGTTGTTTTTGGGTTTTGCTTCGATGGTTGTCCCTTTTGCTTACGCCATTGCCGGATTGTGGCAACGCCGGTACAAAGAATGGATCAAACCAGCTATTTCTTATTCACTTTTTGCAGTGATGGTTTTAGGGACCGGTATTATCATGGGTTCTTTCTGGGCTTACGAATCGCTAAATTTTGGAGGTTTTTGGGCTTGGGATCCCGTGGAAAATGCTTCTTTTATCCCCTGGTTAACGCTGATTGGCGGCGTACATGTGTTGATCGTTTATAAAAATACCGGTCATTCTTATTTTACGGCAGCGTTCCTGGTCATTATCAGTTTTATACTGGTTTTATATGCTTCTTTTTTAACGCGAAGCGGGATTTTAGGCAGTACATCTGTCCACGCTTTTACCGATTTAGGCATGACCTGGCAATTGTTGGTTTTCCTGTTTGCTTTCATCGCGATTTCGGTTTGGCTATTTGTTACCCGTTGGAAAGAACTGCCCATCACCAAAAAAGATGAAGAAACCTACTCGCGCGAATTTTGGATGTTTGTTGGGGCTGTCTTCCTGGCTTTGTCTTGTTTGCAATTGGTTATCGTAACTTCCATACCGGTTTGGAATGCTATTTTCGGAACAAAAACTGCACCGCCAACGGAACCTGTAAGGTTGTACAACATCGTGCAATCTTCCTTTGCCGTCGTAATTACGCTGCTGATGGGTTTCGCGCAATTTCTTAAATACAAACGTTCGGATGCAACCACTTTCCTCATCCGTTCTTTGGTTTACCTGTTTTTTGCAGCTTTAATCAGCGCCGTTATCATCGTTTTGTCCGGCCTTTACCACACGCATTTGGTTTATATGCTGGTTATTTTCGGTTCGGTTTACGCCGTTCTGGCCAATACCAAATATTTGGCCGATATTTTTAAAGGCAAAACAAAGCTGGTTGGTTCGGCAGTGGCACATATTGGTTTTGCTTTGTTGCTGGTTGGTGCGGTAATTTCTACGGGAACGAGCCGCGTGATTACCATCAACAACAGTGGTGTTGGTTTTGGAACCGAGTTTGAAAAGGTTGGAAATTCGCGCGAAAATCTGCGTTTGGATTTTAATACGCCAACCAAAATCGGCGTTTATACGGCAACTTATGTCGGCGATTCCTTAAACGGGCCAAACCATTATTTCAAAGTTAATTACAAACGCATTGACGATAAAACTGGTAAAGTAAAGGAGAATTTTACCTTGCTTCCAAATGCGCAAGCTAACCGTAAAATGGGTTTGGTATCTTCCCCGGATACACGCCACTATGTTTTTAAAGACATGTATTCTTACGTGAGCATTGCCTGGCCAATGAAATTTCAGGACGACCAGACCGCCGAAAACGAAGGCCACACCGAAGCCAACGAAGATAAAGAATACGCCAAACCGGTTGCCCACGAAATGAACATCGGCGATACCATCCGTTACCGTGCCGGTTTGATCATTTTAAAAGCTTTAAATAAAGATGCCAAAGTGCGCGATATTCCGTTGGCTAAAAACGATGTTTCTGTTGGTGCGCAGTTGGAAGTGCAAAGCAATGGCAAAGTATTTACCACAGAACCGGTTTTTATGATCAAAGGCGGCAACAAGTTTGATTTCAGTAAAAAGGTAGACAGCGCCGATTTGAAAGTGCGCTTCTCTAACATTTTGCCTGAAAAAGGCAAGCTGGAAATCACTACTTATGTAAAACCCGAAGGCGAAAAACCATATATCGTGATAAAAGCGATTGAGTTTCCTTCCATCAATTTCTTTTGGTCTGGAACAATTATTATGGTAATTGGCTTTTTGCTTTCTATTTTCCGCAGAAACAAAGAATTGAAAACGGCGTAAACGGCAATACTTCTTTTACCATGCAAAAAACAGTGGGCCTGATTTTACTATTTCTAAGTGTTTTCTCCATTTCTGTAAAAGCACAAAGCAAAGAAGAAAAGCAGGTTGCCGCGGCGGTGGAAACATTAAAGAAAGCAATGATTGACGGCAACAAAACCGCTTTAGAAAACATAAGTTCTGATCAATTAAGTTACGGCCATTCCAGTGGAAAAGTTCAGGATAAAGCGGCTTTTGTAGAAACCATCGTAAGCGGGCAATCAGATTTTGTAACGATTGATTTAACCGGGCAAACCATTGTTATCAAAGATAAAACCGCCATCGTTCGGCACACACTTTCGGCACAAACCAACGACGGCGGAAAACCAGGAAACGTAAACTTAGGCGTAATGTTGGTTTGGGTGAAAGAAAAAGGCAACTGGAAATTGTTAGGCCGGCAAGCTTTTAAGTTGTAAACAAGCCAAAAGATTGATTTTTATTTGTAGGAAAATTTTCTGATTGAATCAGAAAATTTTCCTACTTTTGTTTATACAACAAAAGGTTATGGCTAAAAAAGAAGTATCAACTAAAAAAAGTGTAGTTTCTGGAAGCACTTCATCGAACGAAAAAGCTGCCACAACTTATAGAAAAACCAGCGTTGGCAATAAAAATTTATTTAACGAGCAGGCAGTTGTTTATCAATCTTTATACGCCAACCCAATTAGCCTGTTAAACAGTTCTAAAAAAGGATTGGATGCCAAAGCCGCTTTAGATTTTATTAATCTGTCTGGTTTTACGCAGGAACAGTTTCAGGATACTTTTAAAACCACGATCAAAACAATTCAGAATTATGACCGCCAGGAACTGAAACTGGATGCTTCTTTGAGTGAGAAACTGCTTAAATCTTTTGCCCTGTTTGAAAAAGGTATCGAATTGTTTGGTTCGGCAGAAGCATTTAATGATTGGCTTCACGTATCAGCTTACGGTTTAGGAAACCAGGTTCCGGTTGAAATGATGGACACCATAACCGGTATTGGTTTGATTGAAGAAGAATTGATCCGCATCGCATACGGCGATTTAGCTTAAAAATGTTTGTTTACAGGATTACGTTGAGTGTTTATTCGGATAAATTGAAAGCATCGGGCAGGGCGGCAAGATGGAACCCCAATAAAACGGAGGTGATCTATACAGCTTCTAATCGTTCTTTGGCTTGTTTGGAAAACGTTGTCCACCGTGGCCAGTTAGGTTTGAGTCAGATTTTCAGCATCATGGCCATCAACGTAGATGATAAAATTAAAAAGGAAAAAATAAGTTTGAACGAACTGCCGGAAGATTGGAAAGAATTTAACCGAATGCCGTTTACACAAGCTTTAGGAGAAAGATGGATAAGTGAAAACCGTTCGGCAATAATGCAAGTACCGTCATCTATTGTAGAAGAAGAGGTAAATTATTTAATCAATCCTAAGCATCCTGATTTTAATTTTGTTAAACTTATTAAAATAGATCCTTTTGTTTTTGATAAAAGGATCAAACTGTAATGCTTCTTTTACCATATAAAAAATGCGCATCACTTTAATTGGTTCGGGCAATGTGGCCACACATTTAGGCGCTGCGCTTAAAAATGCCGGCCATCAAATTATCCAAGTTTGGAGCCGTAATCTGCAAAATGCGGCTTTGCTGGCTTATTATTTAAAAGCCGAACCGGTTGATGATTTAAGTGAAATTTGTCCAGAAACTGACTTAATTATCATTTCAGTAAAAGACGATGCGGTGGAAACCGTTGCTTCTTTTATCCACCTAAAAAATGTATTGGTGGTGCATACTTGTGGTAGCGTAAGTATGCAAACTTTGGAAAAGTATTTTGATACTTGTGGCGTTTTTTATCCGCTGCAAACCTTTTCCAAGATGCGTGAATTGGATTTCCGTTCCGTGCCGCTCTGCATAGAAAGTACCGATAAAAACAGTATGGCGTTGTTGCTCGGCCTCGGCCAAACCATCAGCAATAATGTAACTTATATTGATTCGGCACAACGTAAAACCTTGCACTTGGCTGCTGTTTTTGCCTGTAATTTTCCAAACTTTTTGTACGCCATTGCTGCCGATTTACTTTCTGAACAGCAAATGGATTTTAATTTGATCAAACCGCTGATCCTCGAAACCGCATCCAAAGTGCAATCTTTTTTACCGGCTGAAGTACAAACCGGGCCAGCCAAAAGGCGAGACATGCAAACGATGGCTGCTCATTTGGAATTGTTGCAGCAACAGCCCGAGTGGCAGCAGTTGTACACGTTGCTCAGTCAGGGTATTATCAAAATGGACGAACCGCCTTTAGCCTGAACTAAAATTATTACTTTTGCGTGCAATGGAAATTTATAACGTCAAGATTAACTTTGAAGAAGCAGGAGTGCAATCCGTTGTGCTGCCGATTGCCGAAGGAGAATCTGTATTGGATGTTTGTTTGGAAAACGGTATTGACCTGCAGCATAACTGCGGCGGCGTTTGCGGTTGCAGCACATGCCACATTTACGTGAACAAAGGCATGGACAATGTGCAGGAAATATCCGACAAAGAAGAAGATTTTATAGACCGCGCCGTAAACCCGCGCATCACTTCCCGTTTAGGTTGCCAATGTGTGATGATTGATGGCGACATTGAAGTAACCATTCCTGACCAGTCTCAATTTCTGGGTCATTAAAACTCAAATTAATTATGTTGGATAAAGATTTTGCCCTGCCCATTCATTGGAACGATTACGAAGACATTGCCATGAGTTTGTACGAAAAATTTGGCGATGATTTTAACGATTCTAAAATTTACCGTGTACGCTTTACCGATCTTTTAGAATGGGTGCTTACGTTGCCAAACTTTGTTGGCAAACGAGAAGAAAGCAACGAAGGCCATCTGGAGCAAATCCAAACTGCCTGGGCTTACGAATGGCGCGATAACCAGTAAACCGGTTGCCGGTTTTGGGTTTTCTGTTGCCGGTTCAATGCTCAGAAACTCGCACCTCAAACCTCGTACCTGAAAACCCACAACTTCCTCAAATGTACCTCGAAAAACTAAAAAATATCAAAGCGTTTATCTTCGATGTGGATGGCGTTTTAACGAACGGCGATGTTACTGTGGCCGAGAACGGCGACCAAATGCGGCATTTTAATGTAAAAGATGGTTATGCAGTTAGCCATGCGGTTAAGTCTGGTTATTATATCGCCTGTATTTCTGGCGGACGTTCGCAAGGCGTTATATCGCGCTTAAATGGTTTGGGTGTGAAAGATGTTTTTTTGGGGATCAGCCATAAATTGGAAGTTTTTGAGCGCGTTGTAGCAGACATGAAACTGAACCCGGAAGAAATTTTGTACATGGGCGATGACATCCCGGATTTAGATATCCTGAAAAAAGTAGGTTTGCCAACTTGTCCGGCTGATGCTTGTGAAGAAGTGAAAGCTGTTGCCGAATATATTTCGCCAGTTATAGGTGGAAAAGGTTGCGTGCGCGATGTGATCGAAAAAGTTTTGAAAATCCAGGATAAATGGATGAAGGAAAACGCGACGAGCTTTTAATGAATCAAAAAAGCTTATTATTAATAAAAAGTTTAATTTTTTTCTTAAAAAGAATTATAAAAAGTTTCTATTAACAAACAATAAGATTTTTATTTGTTAAATTTGAAGATGCCAAATTAATTATTACCAAAATGTCCAGTTTAATTAACTAACATTTTTGTCCTACGTAAAACAACCAACCATTATAAAACTGTTAAAAATTGACTATCATGAACATACAAGAAATATCTGATCTGTTAGATTCAAAATTAGATTCAAAGCTTGAACCAATAAAAAATGATTTATCAGCCTTGAAAACCGATGTACATGCGATTAGAATACATGTAGATTCTATTAACAACAGGTTATACAAATTAGAAGAAAGAGTAGCTAAAATTGATACAAAGCTGGATACTGTAGTTAGAAGCAGTAATTTAACAGCGATATAAAGTTTGCTATAAGCTTAATAAAAAAGGTGCTTATTTATTTAGGCACCTTTTTTATTGGTAAAAAATTCCTTGCTTAATTAAAAATGGGTTTTGGGATGAGAACAACAAACAGCCAAAAATCCAACTAAAAGAGGAAAATCTATCATGCAACAATTCCCACCCATCATTCTCGCTTCCAAATCGCCACGAAGGCAAGAGTTATTACGCTTGATGAATTTCAATTTCCGCGTTGTTTTAAAAGAAGTGGATGAATCTTATCCGGAAAATTTAAAACCGGAAGAGATTGCTGTTTTTATCGCCCAAAAAAAGGCAGCCGCTTTTGATGAAATGATCGAAGATGAAATTGTGATTACCGCAGATACCATTGTTTCTATAGATGATCAAATCCTGGGAAAACCGGAAACACCGGAACATGCGATTGCTATGTTGCAACTGCTTTCAGGGAGAAAACACAAAGTTATTACCGGTGTAAGTTTGTTGTACAAGCAGCAGCAAAATACTTTTTTTGATGTTTCCGAAGTGCTTTTTCGCCCGTTATTAGATGAAGAAATCCGGTATTATGTAGAAAATTTTAATCCCTTTGATAAAGCCGGTTCTTACGGCATCCAGGAATGGATTGGTTTGGTTGGTATTCAACGCATCGAAGGTTCTTATACTAATGTGGTTGGTTTGCCAACGGAGAAATTGTATCAGCAGTTGATAGCAATCAGCCATTAGCTTTCAGCTTTCAGCTACCTTTCTATTGGTTATTTTGCTCGAAAGCTTGAAATCAGCTATTTGCTGAAAGCTGAAAGCCGACAGCTAAAAGCCTTCTTCCGCCAAAACTCCTTCTTTCAACGAATAAGTCGTCATCGCCAACTTTTTAATTTGCAGCTTTTGCAGTACAAACTGCGTAACCAAAGAAGCCACCACAATCATATCCACACGCAACGGAATAATGCTTCTTTTAGCCATCCTTTTTTGGTGGCTGGATTGCTTTAACCAATCCGCAATGGCATTAAATTCATCCATTTCAAAATCATAGGTTTTGATGTTTTGAATGTTGAATGGGTTTCCTTTTTCAACCTCAATCATTTCTGCATAAGTTTCAAAAGAACCGGCAGAACCAATCAGTTGCTGCACATCCCAATTTTTAACCGATAAAAACAGTAGCTGCAATTGTTCTTCTAAATAATTGTTCAGCTTCTGAATATTTTCCTCCGTCATCGGATCGGTTTGATGGAAAAGTTGTCGCAGCCGTTGTGCGCCAATTTCAAAACTTTGTTTCCAATAAATCTCCCGTTCATCGCACAAAATAAACTCCACACTGCCGCCGCCAATATCCAAAATCAGTGCTTTTTCTGCCGATAAAATACCCGAACTTTTTACGCCTTTGTAAATCAACCCAGCTTCCTGCAAACCGTCAATCACTTCAATTTCAATCCCGGTTTTGGTTTTTACTTCGCGGATAAAATCCTGTCCGTTTTTGGTACTTCTAACAGCAGAAGTTGCTACGGCACGAACTTGTGATGCTTCTTTTACCGCTATTTTTTCGGCAAAAAGCTGCATGGTTTTCAGGCCGCGGTCAAAAGCTTCGGCAGTAATCAAGCCGTTTTTCATGCCGCCTTCGCCCAGCTTTACCGCTTCTGTTAGGTGCAAAATTTCTTTAAATCCGTTTTCCGCTTTTTCGGCAATCAGCAAATGGAAAGTGTTGGTTCCGAGGTCCATTACGGCGATGCGTTGGTTCATAAACCGAAGATGCTGAAATAAATTGATCCTTTAAAAACGGAACTTAAACTTTCGGGCTTTCTAACTTTCTGACTTTTGGTCTTTCTGAATTTTCCGACTTTTTGTTTTGGGCGTGCCCCTGCGGGTCGGGCTTTCCGCTCCAAGTCCTCGCTCGTGCCTCGCTGTGGGCTTTCCGCTGCAATCCCTCACGCGCATGGCGGCTACCTTGCAAACGGCCCTTGCTATCGTAAGAAAAACAAGAATCAATTTTTCAACAGACCAAATTTATACCGATAAAAGAAGCATTTAGACATTCAGAAGCGGCAGGTCTGCGCCCAGGCGCGCAAAGGCTGGACAAAACGCCCGGAGGGAGCGGGTTTGTCTTGATTTCGTTGGTTCTTTTTCATCAAGGAAAAAGAAAGTTAAATACAATTAGTGATACTTCTTTTATCAACCTAAAATCACTCTTTATAAAAAAACCATTTGGCCAGCTCTTTATAACTTGCTTTCTTGCCATACATCAGCACGCCAACACGGTAAATGCGGGCGGCAACCCAGGTGGTAAACAAAAACCCGGCAACCATCATCACCATAGATAAAGCCAGTTGCCAACCCGGCACGCCAAACGGAACGCGCACCATCATGGCAATGGGTGCCGTAAACGGGATAACCGAAAGCCAAAACGCCAGCGAACTATCCGGGTTGTTAACCAAAAAAGCAAACGATAAAATGTAGGTGAACAAAAGCGGCAACGTGATGGGGAACATAAACTGCTGCGTTTCCGTTTCGCTATCCACAGCCGAACCAACGGCCGCAAACAAGGCACTGTAAAGCAAATAGCCCGACAAAAAATAAAAGATAAAACAGCCGATGATGTACGGGTAATTAACGCCTTCTAAACTCTTCATAAAACTCATCACCGGGTTGCCAATGGGCGGCTGCGTTTGCCCCGTGCTGTTTTTACCACCTTTTATTTGGGTTTGATTGCTTTGTTCAACAGCGGTTTCGTGTTTGGTAAAAGCTTTTTCGGCGATGTTGGTAACCGTGGTGGAAAGGACGATCCACAACAAAAACTGCGTTAAGCCAACCAAGCCAACGCCCAGAATTTTGCCCAGCATCAGTTGAAATGGTTTTACCGAAGACACAATGACTTCAATAATCCGGTTGGTTTTTTCTTCGATTACGCCACGCATCACTTGGGCGCCATAAATAAACAGCGAAAGATAAATCAGGATGGCCGAAGCAACGCCGATGCCGTAAGCCGAAGCCAGGTTGCTGTCTTTCTCGCCCTCGTCCGTTAATTGTTTGGTTTCTGCGGAGATATTGCTTTTCAAGCCGCTTAACTTAACCACATCAATACCCGCCGCCGCCATGTTATTGCCGGTTGCGATCGTGTTCAGTTGCGTTTCTACTTCGTTTACCAAGGCAAAATTGGGTTTCTTTTTGGAGAAGATTTGGACGCTGTTTTTATCGGTAAAATTTTTTGGTATCGAGAGGATAAATAAATCTTCGTTCTTGTTTGCTGCTTTTTTGGCTTCAGGCAACGATTGGCTTAACGAACTAAAATGGATGTTTTTATGGTCTTTCAATTTCCCCGCAAAAACGCCGCTTTCGTCAATCACTTTAATTTCGCGGGTTTTATTTAAGCTGTCGCTGTTGGCTGCAATTAAGTAGGTGATGGCATACATCGCCAAAATCAACCCCGGGACCAAAAAAGTCATCAGGATAAACGATTTCTTTTTTACCCGCGCCAAATATTCACGCTGGATGATAAGTAAAGTTTTGTTCATGGCGATAATTGCTATTTGCGGTTTTGGTTAACTTTTCGGATAAAAATTTCGTTCATCGTCGGGATTGTTTCTTCCAGTTTTTGGATGCTTACTTTCGGTATCAAATACTGCAATACTTCGTTTACCGTATGATTTTCTTTGAGCTTGATTTGGATTAATTCAGTTTCCTCACCGGGAGTGTGTTGCAACAATTCAAAAGGTTCTGTTCCGTTAAAATCCAGTTTCCCCGAAAATTCTACTTTAAAAGTATTGTTGCGGTACGAATTGCGGATGGATTTCACCGGCCCATCTAAAATTTTATGCGACAAGTTGAGCAACGCAATCGAGTCGCACAATTCCTCCACCGATTCCATCCGGTGGGTCGAAAAAATAATGGTGGCACCTTTTCGGTTCAGTTCCAATATTTCATCTTTGATAATTTCTGCATTTACCGGATCAAAACCGCTGAAAGGTTCGTCCAAAATAATCAGTTCCGGGTTGTGCAAAACGGTGCTTACAAACTGCACTTTTTGCTGCATCCCTTTAGAAAGGTCTTCAATTTTTTTGCCCCACCAATCGCCCATGCCCAACTTTTCAAACCAGGCTTTGATGCGTCGTTCGGCATTGGTTTTTTCCAAACCTTTTAACCGCGCCAGGTAAACCAACTGCTCGCCGATCTCCATTTTTTTGTACAAACCGCGCTCTTCGGGCATGTAGCCAATGCGTTCAATGTGCGACTGGTTTAATTTCTCGCCGTTAAAATAAACCTCGCCCGAATCTGGTGCCGTAATCTGGTTGATGATGCGGATCAGCGAAGTTTTGCCGGCACCGTTTGGGCCAAGCAAACCAAAGATGATTCCTGTTTCAACTTCCAGGCTTACATTGTCCAACGCCCGGTGCCCGGCGTACTGTTTCACAATGTTACGGATACTTAGCATCATGCTTCTTTTATCGGTGTTTTTTTGGGTTAGAGGAGGTTGGAGGTAGAAATGTTACGGCAATGTAAATATTAAAAAGAGGAAAGGAAATAATTTTTTGTGGTTGAGGGGAATTAGGTTTAATAATAAGATTGGAAGGTTTAATTTGTATTGAATTTAATTATGACTATTGAAATAAAAACACCTGTTACAAAAGAAAAAGTTTAGCAAGCTATCGAACAGCTAAACAATGTCTTAAAACTATACTTGTAATTTTTCCTGATTCTATTTTTTCTGCCCTTAAAAAAAGCATCCTGCCTGTAAAACTTTTTGCCTTTGATACTTCTTTTATCAATAAAAAAACAATGTCAGGATTACAAAATTTTGTGCAGTTACCGGTTGCCGACGGAACAACCATGCAAGCTTATACTTCCATTCCGGCGCATGGCAAAAGCCCGTTCCCGGGTTTAATTTTATTTCAGGAAGCTTATGGCGTCAACCACCACATCCGCAAACTGGCCGACCGCTTTGCCGATGAAGGCTATTTTGTGATTGCACCCGAACTTTTTCACCGTTCTGCCAAACCCGGAATTGAAATTGATTATACCGATTTCCAGTCGGCAATGCCGCACATGCAGGCGATTACTGTGGAAGGACTGGAAGCTGATATTCAGGCAACCTGGGACTGGCTGGAAAATCATTCGCAGGTAGAAAACGGAAAAATTGTGGCAACCGGCTATTGCCTGGGCGGCCGTGTTGGTTTTTTGGCCAATACCATGCTGCCGTTTAAAGCTGTTGCTTCCTATTATGGTGCTGGGATTGCGCCTGACCTGATTAAAAGGGCTGCTGCCATCAACGCGCCACATTTGTTTTTTTGGGGAGGAAAAGACCAGCACATCCCGAAAGAACAGATTGAAACCGTTAAAAGCGAACTGACCAAAGTTGGCAAACAATTTATCAATGTAGAATTTTCTGATGCCGACCATGGTTTCTTTTGTGATGAACGCGCCAGTTTTAATGCCGATGCCGCCGAACTGGCCTGGGGCTTAACACTGGAATTTTTTATACAGAAGATGAAGCTTTAGGGGCGAAAGGCAAATTGTAACTTCAAACCAAAAACGGACAACCGAAAATGCAACATCAATAGCAACAGCTTTGATGTTTGTGTTTTTGAAACGGATTGCAAAATACAGGCTGGCAGGTTTAGGTTGATGCTTCTTTTATTGGCATAAAATTGGTGTTCGATATTGAAATTAAAGTTTAACTAACTCTTGAGCTAAAGTTAAAAGATTGGCACAAATAAAACGGGGCTTTTCAGCCAGCGAATACAAAGCTTGTTCTTTTCGGGCAATAAAAGCAGCTTGCAAACCTGCACCAACAGCACCGGCAATATCCCAGCCATGTGCGGCAATCAGCATGGCTTCCTTTGGTTTAAGGTCCATTTTATTCAAAACGTATTCATAAGTTTCCGGATGCGGCTTGTACAGTTTTACTTTATCCACACTATAAGTATCTTCAAAAAAATCTTTCAGCCGGGAAAATTGCAATTGCTTTTCCTGCGCAGCAGGTGCAGAATTGGTAAGCGTTGCCATTTTGTAGCCTGCTTTCTTCAACATTTCTAATCCTTCAACAACTTCCGGGTAAGGCGGCAACTGCTGCATGGATTTTAAAATATCTTCCATAAAAGTTTCATCTGCATCAACTTGCAATGAAACAGCTGTCATTTGTAAAGATGCTTTTGCAATATCGCTAAAAGGATGGTAAGATTTTGTAACGGTATCAACCAAAGAATACTGCAACAACCAGGAAAACCATTGTGTAAAAGTACCAGGATGTTTGTAAGCATGGTTGATAGCTTCTTTGATGCTTTCCATATTTAGCAAAGTGCCGTTAACATCAAAAATTAACAGTTTAGGTTTGGACGGTGTAAAAAGCATGGATAAAGGATTTATGGTTAAGGAACTCCTTGGCTTGGATACTGTTTTTATCTATCAAAAATTGTTGGGTTATTTTTAGGAGTTAAGCTATTTGCAGCACAAGTGCTAAACCTTAACAAATACTTTACGTTAAACAGGCAAAGTATTTGTTTATCCTGTTATCATTATAAAAAAATTACAACTCAACTCATGAAAAAACTAATTTTGATTTTTGCCGTATTTTTTACGCTATCTGCTGTTACCGGAACTTTTGTACAGGCCCAAACCGTTAAGCACACTTATTACAAGCATGGTAAAAAGTATGTTTACACCACTAAAAACCGCAGGGGAATGTCTAAACGCGCAAAAGGTGCGTTGATTGGCGGTGGAGCCGGTGCATTGGGCGGCGCATTAATTGGCCATGGTGTTAAAGGCGCATTAATTGGCGGTGCGCTTGGTGCCGGTGCCGGTTATGTTGTTGGCAACGAGACTGATAAAGGAAAATCGCGTGCCGGAACGCATACAGTGTACAAACGCAAAGTGGTTCAATAACCTGATTTTTACCTTATAAAAAAAGCATGTTCAACTTGAACATGCTTTTTTTATGCCTATTTTTTGGTTTTTAATTTAATGAAGCCATATCAATCACAAAGCGGTAATGCACATCGCCTTTCAACGTGCGTTCGTAAGCTTCGTTGATTTGGTCAATTTTGATCATTTCCACATCCGAAGTAATGCCCTTTTCGGCGCAGTAATCCAACATTTCCTGCGTTTCTTTAATTCCGCCAACCAAAGAACCAACCAAACTGCGGCGGCCACCGATCAAATTAAAAGCACTAACGTCAGCCGGTTTTGGCGGGGCGCCCAACAAAATCATCACACCATCGGTTTTTAATAAAGCCAGGTACTCGTTGTAATCGTGTTCGGCAGAAACTGTATCAATGATAAAGTTAAACGTGTTGGCCAGCTTCTTCATATTTTCCGGGTCGGTCGTCAGCTCAAAATGGTGCGCGCCCAATTCCTGCGCATCTTTTTCTTTTTTAGGAGAACGGCTCAACATGGTAACTTCGGCACCCATTGATGCAGCTAATTTTACGGCCATGTGCCCTAATCCGCCCAAACCAACTACGGCAACTTTATCGCCTTCTTTTACGCCCCAATGTTTTAACGGCGAATAAGTGGTGATGCCGGCGCACAACAACGGCGCAACTTTTTCCAACGGTAACTGATCCGAAACATTTAGCACAAAATGTTGGGTAACCACAATGTGCGAAGAATAGCCGCCGTAAGTAATCGTTTTTTTATCTTGAGATTGCGAATTGTAGGTCTGTGTGTTTCCGTTTTCGCAATATTGCTCCAAGTCTTCTTTACAATTGTTGCAATGGCCGCAACTATCTACAAAACAACCCACGCCAACGGTATCGCCTGCTTTAAAACGGGTAACATTTTGACCAACGCGGGTAACTTTTCCTACAATTTCGTGTCCTGGCACAACCGGATATTGTGTTCCCTGCCATTCGTTCCGCGCCGTGTGGATATCAGAGTGGCAAACGCCGCAATATAAAATTTTGATTTCTACATCATCATTGCCAGGTTCCCGCCGGTCTATCTGAAACGGGCCTAATGGTTGATCGGCTTTTTCGGCCGCGTATGCTTTAACTTCTGTCATATACTTGTTTTTAGTGTTGCAACAAGTATCGGGCTTTTATTGTTTAGGGAAAGTCAAAAGCCTCAGAGGCAAACCAAACGCCTGCTTTTCTGGTAGTATCTACAACACCAATTTTATACCGATAAAAACAGCATCATGCCAAATCGCCTCGCCAATTCCACTTCGCCATATTTACAACAACACGCTAATAACCCGGTAGATTGGTTTCCCTGGGGACAGGAAGCGTTGCAAAAAGCAAAGGATGAAAATAAATTATTGTTGATTAGCATCGGTTATTCGGCCTGCCACTGGTGCCATGTGATGGAGCACGAAAGCTTTGAAAAACAAGAAGTTGCTGAAATAATGAACCGGTTTTTTGTGTGTATTAAAGTTGATCGGGAAGAAAGGCCGGATGTTGACCAAATCTACATGAGCGCTGTACAACTGATGACAAACCGCGGCGGCTGGCCGTTAAATTGCATCTGTTTGCCCGATCAGCGGCCGGTTTACGGCGGTACGTATTTCCCAAAAAAAGACTGGCTGAACGTGTTGCTTAATCTGACTGATTTTTGGAACGAAAAACCAAAAGAAGCCGAAGATTATGCCGTTCGCCTGATTGAAGGCATCCATCAATATGAACAATTTGAGTTGGTAAAAGAAGCAAAGGAATATTCAAAATCCGATCTGGAAGCCATTGTAACGCCCTGGAAACGCAATTTTGATATGGTAGATGGCGGTTTAAAACGTGCGCCAAAATTCCCAATGCCCAACAACTGGCAGTTTTTGATGCGTTACGCGCATTTGATGAAAGACGAAGCCGTGAACATGAGTGTCCGGGTAACGCTGGAAAAAATGGCTTTCGGCGGCATTTACGATCAGATTGGCGGCGGTTTTGCACGATATTCTGTGGATGGAAAATGGCACGTGCCGCACTTCGAAAAAATGTTGTACGATAACGCGCAGTTGGTTAGTCTTTATGCGGAGGCTTTTACCTGGGCCGTTGATCCGCTTTATCCAAAAATTATTGAAGAAACGCTGACTTTTATCGAACGCGAACTCACTTCTCCCGAAGGAGGTTTTTATTCGGCTTTGGATGCCGACAGCGAAGGCGTGGAAGGCAAATTTTACACCTTTACCAAAGCCGAAGTAGAAGCGATTTTGGGTGAAGATGCCGAACTGTTTTGCACTTATTTCCACGTAACCGAAGAAGGAAACTGGGAAGAGGAGCAAACCAATATTTTTTTCCGAAAAGATGACGCAGATGAACTGGACGAACGTTTAGGACTTTCTGCAGATGAACTTCAAACCAAAATCAATCAAGCACGACAAAAAATACTGGATAAAAGAAGCATGCGCGTTCGTCCGGGTTTAGATCATAAAATTTTGGCTGGTTGGAACGGTTTGATGTTAAAAGGTTATTGCGATGCTTACCGCGCTTTAAACGAGCCGCAATATTTGGAAACCGCCAAACGTAATGCTTCTTTTATCCTGCAAAATTTATCCAACGGAAACGGAAAACTGAAACGTGTTTTTGGCAACGATTCGCCTGCTTTTCTGGATGATTATACGTTGGTTGCCGAAGCTTTGATCAGTTTATACGAAGTTACTTTTGAAGAAAACTGGTTGCAGGAAGCCCGAAAAATCAACGATTATGCGCTGGATCATTTCTACGATCTGTCGAGCGGCATGTTCTTTTACACTTCCGATGAAGACGCGCAACTCATCGCCCGAAAAACAGAAGTGATGGATAACGTGATTCCGGCTTCCAATTCCGTCATGGCCCGAAACCTGAAAAAGTTAGGTTTGTTTTTCGATCATTCTGAATACCTCGAACTTTCAGCACAGCTTTTACGGAACGTGGAAAAAAACATGGCGCCGTACGGTTCGTCGTTCTCCAATTGGGCCATGCTGCTTTTAGACGAGGTTTTTGGCATTTACGAAATTGTACTTGTTGGCGATGAAGCCGAAGAAAAACGCAAGGCTTTCGAGCAAAAATATCTTCCCAACAAAATTATCTTGGGCGGAACAAAAGGAACTTTACCTTTGTTGCAGGATAAAACCGGTAGTAAAAACAGCATTTTTGTTTGTAAAGACAAAACCTGCCAGCTTCCGGTGAACGAAGTATCCGAAGCGTTTAAACAAATTGATTAATAGGTTTGAGGTGCGGGGGTATCAGGTTTGAGGCAATAAACGTTGCCCGGGCTGATACCTCATACCTCATTCCTGAAACCTAAAAACATGAAAATTGAACCACAACACGTAGTATCATTAACGTATGATTTATACGTAGATCAGGAAAACGGCGAAGAGGGTTTGGTAGAAAGTGCCACCCAGGAGCAGCCCTTAACATTTATATACGGCGCAGGCCAGATGCTGCCTAAGTTTGAAGAGCATTTAAGCGGTTTAAGCACCGGCGACCAGTACGAATTTCGGTTAACCGCCGATGATGCTTACGGCGAATACGACAATGAAGCCGTTGCCAGTTTGCCAAAAGAAATGTTTGGCACCGAAGAAATTCCGGCAGTGGGAACGATGCTGCCTTTGCAGGACAACCAGGGGAACCGCTTGCAGGGCCAGGTAGTTTCTATAGCTGAAGATGCTGTTATTGTAGATTTAAACCACCCGATGGCCGGCCAGGCGTTACATTTTAAAGGCGAAATTTTAAACGTTCGCCCGGCAAACGAAGAAGAATTATCGCACGGCCATGCGCATGGTGCTGACGGACATTCTGGTCATTAAAAAAACCGAATGCTTCTTTTAGCATATAAAAATTGGTGTATAAAAAATCCCGGTCAGTTTTGATTGGGATTTTTTTTGTGATGATTTTATAATTCTTCCGGCGCGTTTGGTTTTGTTGGCGCTACGGGCAAAGGCTGCTTATCCATTGATTTCTTCCATTCTTTTTGCGATTTTTCAACCTCCTTTTGAATCTTTTCTTGTTGTTTTTGCCATTCCGGGCTTTGGTAATACTTGCGCATTTCCTCGCCTTGTTTGCGCATTTGTTTAGGTTGTAACTTTAAATCTTCCATTTGCTTTTTCCATTCAGGGCTGTTGAATTGTTTACGGATTTCTTCGCCCTGAAGCTTAATATCTTCCATCTGCTTTTTCCATTCCGGGCTGTTGAATTGCTTTTGGATTTCTTCGCCTTGTTTGCGGATATCTTCTAAATGTTTTTTCCAATCGGGTCGGTTATTATATTCTTTAAGCACTTCTTCCTGGTGTTTACGAAGATTTTCCAAGTGCTCTTTTAATGCAGGATTGTTTAAAAGTTTACCATTAAGACTTAAAAGTTTACCGTTTAAAACTAACTTGTTTGTGTCATTCATAAATTGAAAGTTTTCCCAACTTTGAATCTGATGAATATTTCCATTTTCTTTCAAAAACTCTTTTCTTGATTCTGCAGGAAGATCATTTAGTGAATTGTATTCTTTTCTATTTCCTGTAGAATCTTCCAACACAATTTTAAACTTGTTTTTAGTTTTGATGGAAGTATCAGCTTTTACATTAAAAACTGTTGCTGTACCAATAATGTCTGAGTTTTTATTGGTGTAATTTTTAACTTGAAATGCTAATTTTTCCTGGGCTGTTTTTGTTTTAGGTTGAACATTCTGGGTGTTTTCAGTAATTGTAGCGGTGCCAACAATCGAGTTAGATTTAGTTGTATCCAATGCTTCTTTTACCGCCATAAAATTTGTGGCAATTGTACGTTTAATTTCTTTCTTTGCCGGAACATTCCAGGCAACAGATATTCCAATTGTAGCAATAGCCAGCAGTAAAACAATAAGTTTGTTTTGTGGCGAAGGGTTGTTGATTTCCATATTGGTGATTCTTTTAATGCGGTTTAACAAAGTGTATTTTTTGTCGTTTGCGGCTAAAGCGAGCGATAATTGTGCGTTTCTAAAAGTTTCTATTTGAAGCAAAGCGTGGGCATAAGCAAGCGTATCGCGGGTTTTATCGAGCACTAAATCGTCGCAACATTGCTCGCGGTACAGGTTTATTTCGCGGCCCATCAACCAAATTATCGGGTTAAAAAACAAGAACGACTGGATGATGCTAAGCAAAATATTGAGCAAATAATCCGCCCGTTTGATATGCGCCAGTTCGTGCAGTAAAATGGCTTCCGTTTGTGCGAGGGAAAGTTGGTTGACCAGTGCCACCGGAAAAACAATGACCGGTTTGAGAAAGCCAATCGTGAGCGGAACCTGAATTTTGTGCGATAAATAAACCGATACTGTTTTTACCAGGTTAAAATGTTTGGCCAATTGTGCAACCTGATTATCCCAACGGCTTTCCTGCCGCTGTTCGTTTTTGCGGAACCAATTGATGTTAATTAAACCGATCGTTAACCGCAACACACAAAAACCCAAACCCATTAAATACAAACCGGTAATGGTATAAGCGTAACGGCCCGTCCAATAACTTAAAGCTTGCGCAAAGTTTGGTTTTAAAGCGGGAATGTTTTGGCTTGGCGGAACCAGGTTTGAAGCAACAAAACTGTTTGAAACAGCGTTTTCTGCTTCACCATAATGTTGAAACAGCGTAAACAAAAAGCCGGCAAACAGCAAAACCGATGCACCATAATACAAGTTGAAACGAAAAGCCGGCGAGCTGTTTTTAAACACAGAAAACAACAATTTGAGCGCGATAAACACGAGCAAACCTTGCAGGCACGATTCGGGCAGCGTTTTACTTAGAGCGAGTATGAACAGGCTGGTTTCCATACGTTTTTTATTTTTGGTTAAGTTGATCCAAGTATTTTTTTATCGCTTCCAATTCTTCCGGCGATGATTTATGGTCGCTTAAAGCCGGCATGACCAATTGCGAAGCTGATCCGTTAAAAGCAGTGTCAATCAGTTTGTTCACCAAACTTTTTTGTGTCTTTTTTTGGTTTAATAAAGCTTTATAAACATGGGTGCGGTTGCTGGCATCACGTTCTACCAAGCCTTTTTCGTGCATCAACTGCATCAGTTTCAAAGTTGTGGTGTAGCCAATTTCGGTTTGTTTTAGCTTGCTCAGTTCTTCGTTTACTTCTCGAACGGTACACGAGTTTTTCTGCCACAAAATCTGTAAAATCTCCAGTTCGCTTTCCGTTGGTTTTAGACTCATCTTTCTATTACGAATATTTTCGTAGGGCTAATGTACGAAGGGTTTCGTATAATCCAAATATTTTTTAAAATAATTTTTTGGGAGAGGGGCGAACAGATTTTAGTCGGTAAAAGAAGTATTCTTATAGTTTTAGCTATGCCGATAAAAGAAGCACCTGTAATTTACAACAAAAAGGTTAATGGTAGAAAAGTAGGCTGCCATGCTTCTGTCTCCGAGAGGAGTTAAGTGTTCCTTTCTTCAACCCAAATTTATGCCGGTAAAAGAAGCATCTAAACCCGTTTCAATCCAGCAATTTTTCCAACATTTTTTGAACGCGGCCTGTCCGGGTCTTTTCTTGTTTGGCCGTTAATATCCAAACCAAATATTCTTTTTGATGGCTATAGGCTAACTGTTGATATTTTGCAAAAGCGGCCGGTTGCTGTTCCAACGCCTGCTTTACGTCATCCGGCAAATGCACAATCCGGTTTTTCGTATCAATAAATTCATTCAATTCGTTTTCCCGGATTGCAGCATTAGAAACAGTAGATTTTTTAACCTGATTTATTGGCCGCAAACGCAAAGCCGTCCAGGTTTGATCAATGGATGCTGCCGATACGGCCCTTAAATTGTACTTTTCCAATTCCGTCCAATTTCCCGTCATTTCCAAATCAGAAACCACGCCCGAGCTTTTTTTGGGATAAGCAACCCAGCAAATAGTTTCCGGTTTTAAAACAGGAATAATTGTGGGCAAAACTACTTGTAAGCCGTTGCTGTTTTTAACAAAAAACAAAACACCGTTAAATGTTTCATCATTTGCAATTGAGGTTTTTACTTCGATTGAAAGTGCAGCAAAGCCTTTAACAAATCCTTCCGGCACATGGATAAACAACCAATGTTGTGCTGTTTTTATCAGTAGTTTTTTGGCAAGTTGGGCAGCGGTTGTTGGTTCGATGTCCATAGATTATTGTTTGATTTTAAGTAGATAAAATAATTATTAACAAATGATAAAATTATTTAATTTTTATTTGAAATGTAACTTTCTTGTTATATATTGCCAAAGAAAGGAGGGAAAATATGGCATAAAAGAAAACTAAAACACCACAACAAAAAATTAAAGAACGTATTAAAAAATCTACTAAATTTTTAAAAACATGAAATCTAAAATTTTTACCGGTACCATGATGGCACTATTGCTTGCTTTTTCTATTTCTTCTTGTAAAAAAGAAAATAAAGTGGGGGGGGTGAAACAATTTCTACCAAAAAAACAACAGTTGACCCGAAATTAGTTTTTTATAAACCCTCTACAGACCAGGAAAAGAAATTGGTTGCCAATTTGGAAAAAGTTACAGAAATTGTAAAAGAGGTGTATAAAAACAAAGAGGCAATAAAAGAGGTGAATGCTGCCATTATTGCTAAAATTTATACGGACCAATCAATTCTGTTAAAGGATATGATTTATCCGGGTGAAGGATTATTAACTACTTCTAAATCTTTTAAAAAGCTATCTTCAGACCTGAACATTCAAGCTGGTACGTTTTCAAAAGCATTTTGGGTGGAAGTTGCCAAAAAAAACGATACTGAATTTAACAGCTTTTTAACTGCCTTAAAACCCGGCAACGATTCTAAAGACAAGCTAAATCAAAAGAAGGTTCAAAACCTCAAAGCAAATGATTACGACCCCAACCAATATCAGGGTTTACCTCCTGATGGTGTTAGCCTTTATTATCCTTATGCTGAACAGTACATCAACCCTTTTGACAATTCCGGAAATTATTCGCCCTCAACTTCTGTAATGACGGCTACTGCGGAAGCTGATGAAGGTTATGGCTGGCAACCTATTTATGATTCCAACGGCAACATGGGCTATACTCAGGTAGTAATCAATGATGATTATGCTTATGCAAACCCTACGCTTATTATTGGTATTAATGGTATAGAACCCCTGAGCGAAACTATTACAAATGGAGTCGAAGCAGCATTTCCTCCAGGACCACCTGTTACAATCTTTGGATTAACAAGGACGGTAAGAAAGGTTTTTGTTGGTGATGTTAGGGTTAGTAAACATCAATATGACCATTTTATTAGCTTTTCAGGTAATGGAGGAGGGTCTGAAATTCGTTTTACCCGTGCTTCAGGTTACTTGAAAGTAATTGATGGGCAGGTACAACCAACTGCGGATGTGTTTTTAGTAAATGGCCCTTACAATGTTAGTAGGGGTGATATTAGGAATTCAAGATGGGTAAACTGGACAGCTACCTGGGATGCAGATTGGCAACAAGACAATTTAGAGCAGAACCTGGCGATTTATGAAGATGACAATACCAGTTCTTCAACTCTGAATTTGTCTGTAACAACAACGGTAAGCGTTGGTGGCCAAAAGCAAACAGGCACTGTAGGCGGAACAATTACTTATAAATCCCTTGATGATATAATTCGGCAGAATAATCATAAGTATGCATCTTTTTTCCCATTCAACCGAGGCGAGGGTGGAGAGCCAACATACGCCGGATGGTTAATTTTTGATAATTACAGTACGGTAAGCTTTACCTTACCTGATAAATTATTTATCCAATAATTATTAACGGAGGTTTTTCATGCAGGAAAACCTCCGTTATCTTTTTTAGGAAAACCTCGATTATTCTCTCTCATCAATTAATACTAAACCAATGAAGTTTTTTAATTATCTAATTTTAATTACCGCATCATTCATTAGTTCAAATATGTTTTTGTATGCACAAACTACATCTACTGTTGAAAAAAACGATTTATACCTAAACACATTTGCCGGTTACGGCACAGAAAATAACTGGGGCAACACAGGCTTTTTTTTAGGAGCAACATTGTCTAAACCGATAAGCAAACATATATTTTTAGAGGCTGGCTTAACCCGCTTTACTACAGATTTGTACAACATCTATAAACGTAAACCAACTGGTTTCCAGGGTGAAGACCGTTACTATAATGCATGGTTTTTGCCTGTGGATGCAAATTATACTTTTGGTAACAAAGAATCTTTTATAAATACCTCGATAAAAATAGGCCCTGCATTAAAATATCAAAATGATAAAATTTTAAAGACATTTAATGAGTATCAATTTCCTGATGGTCACCAAGAAGTAGTACAAAGCTCAATTCAATATTATTATGAAAAAGGATTCAATATATCGATATATAGTGCTGTAAGTGTGAGTGCTAAAATTAATTCGAAATTGAGAATGGGAATAGTTTTAGATACCTATTCAAAAGCTATTCCTATAGAACATTGGTTTGCTGGCATTAATGCTGTTTTTAAATTATAAAATTTAGCCAATTATTAACATTTTTAAATTAATCTCTATGAAAAAAATATTACTTTTTGTTTTTAGCCTCTTCATCCTGTTCTGCAGCTGTAAAAAAACACCAACTGAATTTTCAGTAAGTGAAATAAATACTTTAAAGGAACTGACTACTCCCGGTACAAAAGAAGAAATAGCGGTTAACAAACAGGTTACCTTTTATATAGAGGTAGTTAAAATGAATAAACCTGCCGTAACTTATACTTTAAAGGAAACCACCAAAGCCAACCCCGATCTGTTGATTGCTTCCGGAACGATAGACAAGGTAATGTCTGGCAAAACGTTAAGTTTAAATTATACACCAACGCAAAGCAATGTACTAACTACTTTACAATTGAGGGTGGTTTGCGGCAATGAGATTATCCATCGTTTTAAAGATTTTGTAGCCAAATAATTATGCTGTTTTCCAGCTGTGCAACCAAAAAGGGTACAAAAAAAAGCGCATAAACGATTCCTCAGCCGGTAGTTTATCTGGTAACATTAAAAAAGATTACTTAGACGTTCTGCTTTCTTTTCGTTACTGCTTTTTTAACAAGCCCGAAAACAGCTTATTTGTATCAGCAGGCTTGTACCAATCCTTTATTTTAAGCGATAAAACTGTTTTCCCTAAACCGGCCACGCCTGGTCTAAAACCTTATGAGCAACGCTTGTACCGCGCAAACGACCGCGAAGTAAACTTAACCGGTTTTAGTTTTGGCACTGGCTATCGTTACCATTTGCTGGAAGCGCAGTTGGAGTACAAGAACGACCATCATTATGAATATGCTTTGATCGGTTTATCATTTTATTTGCATTAATCTTAACCTAAAATTTGGAAATATGCAATACTTCTTTTACCATAGTAAAATTGGTGCAACATGAATATTTAATAAAGCCAATTTAACTTTTAAATGCAATCCTTTTTTAAATGAAGAATTTCTACCTGATCGTATTTTTTCTAACCTTTGGTTGTCCTGCTTTTTCTCAAAGCTCAATCAAACTCGATTCCTGGCACTTAGGGACAAGCCTTTCTTTTATCAACGAGCCTCAATTAAAAACAGGTGTTGGTTTTAATACTGGTGTTGCTGTACAGGTTGTTCCCAAATTAAATGGAATTGTAAATGTGGAATATATGTTTGCATCGTCTATAAAGCCGGACGATGTAGTTTTGAGGGTTTACAATCCAAACAAAAGCTTGTCATATGTACGCATAGATGTAGGATTAGAAAAAACTATTTTTAAAGTAGGAAATTTAGATTTTGCCGTAAGCACATCTCTTGCCTTAAGAAAACGGAACGAAGCTTTTGCTTCTGTATTTTACAAACAATTTCCTTTAGAACAAACACCGCGCCTTGTTAGTGAAACAGTTTATAGTTCCATGTGGCAGTTAGGAGATATTACATCGCTTAAAGCCCGATTCAACTTAAAAAAAATGTTTGTTGGTATAAATGGCAACTACCAATTGTTTAGTAAAAATAGTTTTTTGTCTTCCGGCGTATTTACTGGCATAAATTTTTAACAGATTATGAAAAGGTTATTTCTACTATTATTATGCTTATTTAACATTGTTGGGATTGTATTGGCACAAAGACCCGAAAAAAATATTACATTATCACAAACTTCTAATAACTTACAAATAGGTTTTCATTTAATGAACATCGAAGATGACAAGTTTGCCTTGGATTACCTCAAAATAGAATACCAAAAAGATATATCGAAGTATTCTGCTTTTTCAACGAGTTTTGGCTTTGCCGCATATACCAAATATTCATCTTCCAAGTTTTTTCCTTCTTTGCACTTGCCCGAAGAAGATATTAAAAGGTTTAACCAAAGTAACAATCAATCTTCCCTTTTTATGTTCAATGTAAATTACGTTTACAACATTTATCCATTTAAAAGAGGGAATTTTGTTGTTAAAGCTGGGCCAACTGTATCTTATTTAATTGAAGTAAGAGACACAGATGGATTTTCACAAATTGGATTTAAGCCTGATGGTTCTTATGTTTATGAATACACTAACTATTCTACGTTTAAAAAGAGCTATGACTATGGTATCAATTTTATTTTAGGGTATAATTTTGATTTAAGTAAGAAATTTAATTTGATTACCTATGTTAATTATCAAAAATACTTACAAAATGTTAATCCATATATATATGCTTTAGGTGTTGAAGTTGGTTATAAGTTTTAAGTAAATTATTTTTAATTTTTGTCAACATCATATTAATATTTTTTCATTATTTAATAATTTTCGTCTCATGAATAAACAAGTAGTTTTATTTTTTTGCTTCATAAGTTTACTCACAACCAGTTGCAAAAAAACCAGCCAGGTGAATTTTTGGTAAGCGGAATGCAAACGATAAATGCCTTAACAAACCCGGGCATTAAAGAAGAATTTTCGGTGAACCAAAAGATTACCTTTTATGTTACCATCAGCAAAGTAAACAAGCCCAAGGTGGTTTATACTTTACGGGAATATTTCCCCAATAGCAGTTCAATAGTTATCACTTCCGGCTCGATAGATGAAAGGTACACCGGCCATGATTTAAGTTTGGATTATACGCCAACGCAAAACAAAGATTTGATTACTTTGGAATTTACGGCAACCTGCGGCAAAGAAGTGATTAAACGGTTTAAGTATTTGATGGCAAAATAAAAAGCGTTTAAGTTTTGCCGTGCCTGTTTTGCATGCTTCTTTTAGGGCATAAAAAACGGTATGCGTTAACTAAAGTTTTTCAATATCCTCTGCCAAAAGGCCGGTTGCTTTTACAATTAAATCTGTAGACAGCCCGCTTTCTTTTAAGGATCTTACAACTTTTAAAATGCCTTCGTTTATGCCTTTTGCTATCCCTTCGGATATTCCTTCTTCACGCGCTGTTTCAATGGCGTAATCATAAGTTGCTTTGTTGTCCCGAAAGGCTTTCAAGCTGTATTCGTACCGGTCTAATTCGTCTTGTTTAAAGTTGGCCAATTTGGCTTTTTCAAAGGCTTGGGCAAATACTTCGTCTTTAAAAATAGCGGGTATGTTTTGAAAATCTTCCAGGTTTTTAATAAAGTACAGCCATTGGTCTAAGCGTGTTGCCAGTTCGTTTTCCGGTTTAATAAAGTTCGGCATCTCTAAATAAATGTAGGTCAGCTTGTCATAAAAAACCTTGCCGTGCTGGTTTTTCAATTTGATGGTATGCACCACTTCGTTTTTTTCGGATTCATTTTCGTAATCATCAAAAGTAAAATCCAGGATACCGATACAATAAACTGCGTTGAGGTTGTAGTTCCACTGGCCTTTTTCGGCCTGTTCGCGGATGGGGAAAGTAGAGTAATAAACCGTGCGCTCGATAAAGTAATTTTGCTTGGCCTTTTGCAGTTCAACAATAAATTTCTCGCCTTTACCGGTTTCGCAATAAATATCGTAAATAGCTTTCCGGTCCAAATCAGTTTGCCCAAGCTGTTCGGTATTTTTAAAAGAAAGGCTGGCAATTTGGTTGTGCAAAGGCAAAAGCGCATTCAAAAAATCAATCAGCAAAGGCTTGCTGGCTTCTTCGCCAAAAATCTTTTTAAAGCCAAAATCGGTAAACGGATTAATGTATTTTGCTTTCATTTTTTAAGATGGAACGGTAGCAAATTTACAAATTTTAAAAGACGGAACAGTAGTTTAACGGTTCCTGTAAAGAGCCTGTTTTGGGTTTAGATCATAAAAATTTATAATGCTTCTTTTATGCCTATAAATTTGGTGCTTGGCCATTATATTAGTACAAAAAGTACAATTGGCACTAATTTTTATGTGCTAAAAGAAGCATGGCTTAAAAAGAGGCAGAGGAAGTTGCAACTGTTTTTACAAACCAAAATTAATACACATGACAGAACTTCAAACCAAAGAAAACAACAGCCGTATCAGCAGTATTGATGCTGCCAGGGGATTGGTAATGATTGTGATGGCCTTAGACCACGTTCGTGATTTTATGCACGTTGCTTCACTCACCCAAGATCCAACTAATTTACAAACCACCACCGCCGCTTTGTTTCTCACCCGGTGGGTTACGCATTTATGTGCGCCTACTTTTGTGTTTTTATCGGGCGTTTCGGCGTATTTATTTTACAACAGCTCTCCGGGTTCATCCCGGAAAAAGTTTTTGTTTAGCCGCGGTTTATGGCTGATGTTCATTGACCTTACCGTTATCAATTTTGCGCTTTGGTTTGATGTACAACTACATACCGTGATTATGGAAGTGGTTTTTGCCATCGGTTTCGGTTTAATGGTGATTTCTTTGCTGCTAAAACTGCCCGTACGTGCTATTGGCCTGGCAGGTATCCTGATTATTTTTGGCCATAACCTTTTGCAGGGTGTATCTTTCAAAAATAACCCGGTTCTGGATTTTATTTTCGCCGTGTTTTTTCGCCAAAGCCTTTTTACGCCTAAACCCGGCTTTGCTTTTATCACGGCTTATCCGCTTTTGCCCTGGCTCGGTGTTATTTTAACGGGTTTTAGTTTTGGCCAAATTTTTAAGTTGCCAGAACTGGTGCGAAAGAAAAGGTTTTTGCAGATAGCAGCAAGCGTTTTTTGCCTGTTTATCCTGATACGCGGTTTAAACTTTTACGGCGATCCTTTACCGTGGTCGGTACAAAAAAATGCGCTGTTTACTTTTCTGTCTTTTATCAACGTAACCAAATATCCGCCTTCGTTGCTGTTTATATTGCTGATGTTGAGCGTGCTATTTATCGTTCTTTGGCTTGCGGAAGGCAAAAACAATCCGTTAGTTAAGGTTCTTCGCGTTTATGGTAAGGTGCCGTTGTTTTACTTTGTCCTTCACTTGTACCTCATCCATCTGTTAACGCTGCTGATGGTTTTTGTGGAGGGACATACTTTTACTAACCTAAAATTTGGGTTGCTCCGTAACGGCAGGCCAGAAGGTACAGGCGTTGATTTAGGAACTGTCTATCTAATCTGGATCGCTGTGGTGCTGTTTTTATTTCCAATTTGCAAGTGGTACGGAAAATATAAACAAAAGCACCGAGGCAATCGCATCCTTCAATACCTGTAACCTAAAAAATTATGGGCGAATTAAAAAGCTAATGTAAATTCAGTTTCGCAAAAAAATCCCACAAAACAATGCCGGCCGAAACCACAATGTTAAAAGAATGCTTGGTGCCAAACTGCGGGATTTCGATGCAGGCATCAATCATTTCCATCGCTTCTTCGCTTACGCCGTTTACTTCATTGCCAAAAATCAAAGCGTACTTTTGGTTGTTTTTGGGTTGAAATTGGTTTAAGCTGATGCTGTTCTCCGCCTGCTCTACAGCGATGATTTGGTAACCTTCGTTCCGCAAATGCTGCAATGCTTCTTTTATGCCACTAAAATAAGTCCAGTTGATGGATTGCGTGGCGCCTAAAGCTGTTTTTTCGATTTCGCGGTGCGGCGGTTGTGCCGTTATCCCGCAAAGTATCACCTGTTCTACTGCAAAACCATCCGAAGTACGAAAAACCGAGCCAACATTGTGCATACTTCGGATGTTATCCAACACAACCGTTACCGGCAGTTTTTCCTGTTCTTTAAAAGTTTCAACATCAACCCGGCCTAATTCTTCCAGTTTGAGTTTGGTAAAAGGAGTGTTCATGGGTTTTAGTTCATCATTCATGGCTGAAGGCTAATCGCTAAAAGCTGATTGCCGTCCCTCACACCCTTTTCACTCCATTGCCGATTAAAGAATTATAAACGGCACATTCGTAACCTACTTTTTCAGTATAAAATTTTGTGAGGTTTTTAGAGAATTCATCAAAAGCATCGTGCTTAACCAAAGCAATGGCGCAACCGCCAAAACCTGCGCCCGTCATCCGTGCGCCGGCTACCGTTTGCTGCGTTTTGCAGAAATCCACGATCGTGTCCAGCTCCACGCCGGTTACTTCGTACAAATCTTTTAAAGAAGCGTGCGAAGCATAAAGCAACTGGCCAAAACGGGTCAGATCGCCGCTGGCCAAAACTTGTGTTGCTTCTTTTACCCGGTCATTTTCTTCAATTACGTGGCGGGCGCGTTTTTTTACCACGTCATTTTCAATCAAATGTTCGTATTTGTTGAAAGTTGCCGTATCAATTGCGCACAAATTAGCTATTTTGAGTTCTTTTTGTAGATCTTTTAAAGCCGTTTGGCACTCGGCCACGCGCTCGTTGTATTTGGATTCGGATAGTTGGCGCGGTTTGTTGGTGTTGATGATCGCCAGCACATAATCCTGCAACTTGCAATCCACAATTTTGTAGTTCAGCGTATCGCAATTTAGTTCAATGGCTTTTTCTTTTTCGCCAAAAGCAACCGCAAACTGGTCCATAATGCCGCTGTTTACACCGATAAAATCGTTCTCTACCTTTTTGCCCAACTGCGCCAATTCCAACTTGGTAAAGCCGGAATTAAAAGTTTCATTCAAAGCAAAAGCCGTAACAATTTCGATGGAAGCTGAAGAAGAAAGGCCGGAAGCAACCGGCACATCTCCTTTAAACAGCATATCCAAACCTTTGATGCTTTTTTTATGCCCTAAAAATTGCTGCATCACGCCCAGCGGATAGTTGAACCAGTCGCCTCCGTTTTTGGTGTAAGCTTCCAACAACGGAATATCCAATTGTTCGTCAAAATCCAGGCTTCTGAAACGGAAAATTCCCTCCTTGTTTTCGGCAACCAGCAAATCTGTGCCAAAAGTGATGGCACAAGGCAAAACCAGGCCGCCGTTATAATCAATATGTTCGCCGATTAAATTTACACGTCCGGGCGCAAAAAAAGCAGCCGTTGCGGGTTGGCCAAACAGCTCAGAAAATTTTTGTTGAAGGTCAGGTTTCATGGTTCAAATATGATAATTATAATAGATTCAATTTATGGCTAATTTGTTTTTCTTGGCTGATGTTTTGTCCTTTTTAAAAATCGGATGCTTCTTTTACCGGGTAAAAATTGGTGTGGTTAAACCAGGTGCAGGCCATGCTTCTTTTAGCACCTATTTTTTAACATCTGCCGTAAAAACCTTTTCATCGCTTAACTTTACAACTTAATCGGATTGAAATTTGGGAAAGAAAACTTCGGCAGAAACACCTTTAATGCAGCAGCACGGCCAAATCAAGGCCAAATATCCGGGCGCATTGCTGTTGTTTCGGGTGGGCGATTTTTATGAAACTTTTGGCGAAGATGCCGTTACCACTGCCCGCATTTTGGGAATAATTTTGACGAAACGCGCAAATGGTTCGGGCACTTCCATCGAGCTGGCTGGTTTTCCGCACCATTCTTTAGATACTTATCTGCCTAAATTAGTTCGCGCCGGGCAGCGTGTGGCCATTTGCGATCAGTTGGAAGACCCAAAAGCCACCAAAACCATTGTGAAAAGAGGCGTTACCGAACTGGTTACGCCCGGCGTTTCTTACAACGATAACATCCTCAATCAAAAAGCCAACAATTATGTGGCCGCACTGCATTTTGATAAAAACCTGATCGGGCTGGCTTTGCTCGATATATCTACCGGCGAGTTTCTGGCTGCGCAGGGCGATGCCGAATACATTGACCAGTTGCTGCAAAGTTACCGGCCCAACGAAGTGGTTTTTTCCAAACAAAAACAAAAAGAATTTGCCGAAACTTTCGGCAGCGGTTTTTACACTTATACGTTGGATGATTGGGCTTTTACGTTTGATTTTGCTTCGGAAACGTTACTCAAGCATTTTGAAGTAAAAAACTTAAAAGGTTTCGGCGTTGACCGTTTGCCTTTGGCGATTGTTGCAGCCGGTGTAACGTTGTATTACATCAACGAAACGGAGCACCGCAACTTGCAGCATATTTCGGGTTTGAGCCGGATCGAACATCAAAAATACATGTGGCTCGATCGGTTTACGGTGCGCAATTTGGAACTGCTGGATTCGGCCAACGAAAATGCCATTACGCTTTTTCATGTGCTCGATCAAACCGCTTCGCCAATGGGCGCACGTTTGCTGCGGAAATGGATTTTGATGCCGCTGAAAGAATTGAAACCGATTAAAGAACGGCTGGAAGTTGTTGATTTTTTGCATGTAAAAGAAGCATTAGCCGAACAGCTTTTGCACCAGGTAAAACAAATTGGCGATTTGGAAAGGCTGATTTCGAAGATTGCCTTGCAAAAAGCCAATCCGCGCGAAATTATACAGCTAAAAAGAGCATTGCTGGCCACGGCAGAAGTTCAAAAAATTTGTGGCCAAACCGAAAATTTGTTTTTGCAGCAATTGGCCGAGCAGTTAAACCCTTGCCAGTTGATCCGCGAAAAAATTGAAAAACAACTTCGTCCGGAACCGCCGGTTCAAGTGGCCAAAGGCGAAGTAATTGCTGATGGTGTGGACGAAGAACTGGACCACCTGCGTAAAATTGCTTTTGGCGGAAAAGATTTTTTGGTAGAAATACAACGCCGCGAAGCCGAAGAAACCGGAATTCCATCGTTAAAAGTAGCATTTAACAGCGTTTTTGGTTATTATCTGGAAGTTACGCACACGCATAAAGACAAAGTCCCGTCGGGCTGGATCCGAAAGCAAACCTTGGTGAACGCCGAACGCTACATCACGCCCGAACTGAAGGCATACGAAGAACAGATTTTGGGTGCCGAAGAAAAAATCTTCGCTATCGAAACGCGTTTGTACAACGATTTGCTGCATGGCATCAGTTCGTACATTAAACCCATCCAACTCAATGCGCGAATCCTGGCCAAATTAGACGTACTGCTTTGTTTCGCAAAAATTGCCCATAAAAACAGCTACTGCAAACCTGTAATTAGTTTGGATGAGCAAATTGACATCAAAGGTGGCCGTCATCCGGTTATTGAACGCAATTTGCCTTTGGGCGAAGAATACATCACCAACGATGTTTTTTTGGATTCGGACAGTCAGCAAATCATCATGATAACCGGCCCAAATATGGCCGGGAAATCTGCTATTCTCCGCCAAACCGGCTTGATTGTTTTGATGGCGCAGATCGGCTGTTTTGTACCTGCAAAAGAAGCACGCATCGGTTTAGTGGATAAAATTTTTACCCGCGTTGGCGCTTCGGATAACCTCACTTCCGGCGAATCTACTTTTATGGTGGAGATGAACGAAACGGCCAGCATTCTCAACAATATTTCTAACCGCAGTTTGGTTTTGCTGGATGAAATTGGCCGCGGCACTTCTACTTACGATGGCATTTCCATCGCCTGGTCAATAGCCGAGTTTTTACACAACCATCCTTCGGCCAAAGCCAAAACTTTGTTTGCCACACATTACCACGAACTGAACGAATTGGCAAGCTCTTTTTACCGCATCAAAAACTACAACGTTGCGGTAAAAGAAACCGGGCAAAAAATTATTTTTCTGCGGAAGTTGGTGCCAGGCGGAAGCGGGCATAGTTTTGGAATCCATGTGGCCAAATTGGCCGGGATGCCGCCGAAAGTTTTATTGCGTGCCGAAGAGATTTTGAAGAAATTGGAAGCAGAAAGAACGGGCGGCGAAAACATCAAAGAGAGCATCAAAAAAGTGCAAAAGCAAGCCATGCAATTGCAAATGTTTTCGATAGATGACCCGGTGTTGATAAAAATCCGGGACGTGTTGAATGCTTTGGATGTAAACACGCTTACACCGGTAGAAGCTTTGATGAAATTGGATGAAATACAACGTTTGATTAAAGGCGGCAAAAGTTAAAACTGTTTAAACAAGTTGAAAAAATAAATCCAATAATTTTTCCTTTGCACAACACTTAATTCTTTTCTTCAAAAATAATTAATCAAGTTTTTTCAACTCAAAACAACGTTGAAAATTGTCTTGAAATTATTACAAATATTGGATAGCTGTAAAAATCCAAATTTTATAGATATCTAACCTTTAAAAGTACGACAATTCAAAAAAAAGTTGTATATTGTTCCACCCTGTAATTTTTGCGTTTTTAATATCGCAAAAAAAATTTTTCATTGCTAAAAACAGTACGCAAACTGGTTCACTTGCATATTTAATAATGCATACATTTTGTGTAGTTTGGGTTGGTTAAAATCAGCCTGTAAATTTTTTTTGCCGGGCATCAAACAATCGAATTTTAAATATGTTAATCTTATAATTATTGCCATACACATCATGAAAAAATTACCCGCCAAACTGCTTTGTCTTTCACATCTAAGATGGGATTTTGTTTATCAGCGTCCGCAACACTTGTTAACCAGGTTTTCGGAAATGTTTAAAACTTATTTTTTAGAAGAACCCATACATGACGCAACAGATGGCGCGTATTTACATTTATCAAACCGGTTGCCCAACTTGTGGGTAGTTGTGCCACATATTCCAAAAGGTTTATCTAAGCTTGAAGAAAAGCTAATGATGAAACAATTGATGGATAAATTTATGGAAAAAGAAGACAGCGAAGATTTTCTTTTCTGGTATTATACACCTATGGCTTTGTCTTTTACAGAGCAGTTAAGCCCTGCTTTAACCGTTTACGATTGTATGGACGAACTTTCTTTGTTTAAAAATGCACCGGCAGAGTTGAAAGACCTCGAAAAAAGGTTGATTGCAAAATCTGATGTTGTGTTTACCGGCGGACAGTCTTTGTACGAAGCAAAAAAACAACAACATGCCAATATGTTCCCTTTTCCAAGCAGCATAGATAAAAGCCATTTTGTAAAAGCGCGGACCAACAAAGTACAGCCGGCAGACCAGGCACAAGTTGAAGGCATCAAACTTGGGTTTTATGGGGTGATTGATGAGCGGTTTGATATTAATTTAATTAAAGCAGTTGCAGATGCAAGGCCGGAATGGAATTTTATGTTGATTGGACCGGTTTTAAAAATCAACCGAGAGCATTTGCCAAAAAATAAAAACATCCATTATTTAGGGCAAAAAAGTTACGAACAATTGCCCGCCTATTTATCTGGTTGGGACGTAGCTTTGATCCCGTTTATGTTGAATGATTCCACTAAATTTATCAGCCCAACAAAAACACCTGAATATTTATCGGCCGGCAAACCGGTTGTATCAACTGCAATCCGCGATGTAGTTAATCCTTATGCCAAAAATAAATTGGTGCATATTGGTTACACGGCCGAAGATTTTATTGATGCAATTGAGTTGGAACTGAACAACAAAAACAAAAAAGAATGGTTGGCTAAAGTTGATGCTTTCTTAGCAAAAAATTCATGGGACAATACTTGCGAAAGTATGCTGACTTGTATTAAAAATTCAATCAAAGACAAACACAAAATTTCTATTGCAAGTTGATACTTGTATAATTTAATATTTTAAATTTTGAAAGTGCTGATTGTATGATTAGCACTTTTTTTATGTTTTATCTTTTTTAATTTTGTAGGCATAAAAGAAGTATGTACAATTGTTGCCTTGGTTTTAGAATGTATTGCATCCAATTTTAAACAATAAATTAAATCTTTTCCTTCCTAAGTCAAAGCTGTTGTTTGTGGTTAAATATACAATATGTTCTCAAATGTATGGGTAGAATTGGATAGGGGTAAAGCGGTTTGCGGCAGGAAGACGAAATTTTAGCAAACCAAATTGTAAATTGCAGATCAAAAGACTAAGAATGAATTTAAATTTTATTCAAATATTTTCCATGCTTCTTTTACCACATAAAATTCATTGTCTTTTTGTAGTTTTTTTACCTGTATAATAGCTTAATACACCAAATTTATAGGCATAAAAGAAGCACTATAAATTTTTACGACAGGGGATTGCAATTACTTCAAATTTCATCCAAAAGTGTTCATGCCGGCGCTCCTTTTAGCTTGCTTTGTTTAATCAGGTTCACTTCATCTACCGCTTCTTTCACGCCTTCCAAAACTTCAGCTTTGTATGCGGTAAGTGACTTGGCTTTAACAAAAGGTAAATTTTCTAACAGTTCCATCATAACAGGAACTTTGCCTTCTTCAATATCCAACAGTATTTTCATAATTGAATGTCTTTGAATTAATAAAAGTTAATCGCTTTTGTATCAAAATTACAGAAAATATTCTTGTTGCCCTGATCCATTTTTCTCGTTGCCATACTTCTTTTATCAACCTAAAATTGGTGTCATTTAATATGGGAGCGAAGATCGGAGACGGGCGACTGTTTTAATCCCGCTTTTTTACCGCTTAATTCTTCGCTCCCCGCTCTTTTACATTTGGGCGTGCCCCTGCGGGTCGGGCTATCCGCTGCAAGTCCTCGCTCGTGCCTCGCTGTGGGCTTTCCGCTGCTATCCCTCACGCGGCCGCGCGCCTACCTGCAAAATCGTTACCTGCCAATTGCATTTTCCCTAAAACCCAATTTCTATAATACAGTTATCCTTTAGGAAACCATCCGATCATCTAACACAAAAAACACCATGTCAAAAACAGTAGCAGACCAAATCGTAAACATGCTGGCCGAGGCCGGCGTTAAACGCATATATGCCGTAACCGGCGACAGTTTAAACAACGTGAACAACGCCGTGCGCACCAGCGGCAAAATCCAATGGGTACACGTGCGGCACGAAGAAGCAGGCGCGTACGCCGCAGGTGCCGAAGCACAACTTACCGGCGAACTTGCTTGTTGCGCAGGCAGCAGCGGGCCGGGCCATGTGCATTTGATCAACGGTTTGTACGATGCGCACCGTTCGGGCGCGCCGGTTTTGGCCATTGCTTCCACCATCATGTCGCAAGAGTTTGGCACCGAATATTTCCAGGAAACCAATACCATCAAACTGTTTGACGATTGCAGCCATTACAACCAAATTGCCGTTACGCCGCACCAATTGCCGCGCATGTTGCAAGCTGGCATTCAATATGCTACAAACAAAAAAGGCGTTTCCGTACTGGGTTTGCCCGGCGATTTGACCGCGCAAGATGCCGAAGAAAGCGAAACTTCCATGCACTTTTACCAGCCGGAACCTTTAACCCGCCCTTCTGACCAAGAGTTGCAGCAATTGGCAGCCCTTATTGCTGAAAACCATAAAATCACGATTTTTTGCGGAATTGGCGTTGCCGGTGCACATGATGAAGTGGTAGAATTGGCCGCCACGCTGAAAGCTACGGTTGGCTTTTCTTACCGCGGCAAAATGTTTATCCAGCACGATAACCCTTACGAAGTTGGCATGACCGGTTTGCTCGGCCTGCCTTCTGCTTACCATAGCATGCACGAATCGGATCTGGTGATTCTTCTCGGCACCGATTTTCCTTACGTTAATTTTATGCCAACTAAAAACAAGATTGTGCAGATTGACACAAAACCAGAGCGTTTAGGCCGTCGCGCTAAATTAACGATGGGCTTGTGCGGCGATATCAAACATACCTTAAAAACGCTGATGCCGCTTTTAGCCCCTAAAACTGATGACAGCTTTTTGCAAAGCCAGTTGGAGTTTTACGGCAAAGTGAAAGAGAGAATGCAGACTTATGTGGATGACCGTGGTGAAAAAGATGCCATCCACCCGGAGTTTGTGGCAGCCACCATTGATAAACTGGCCAACCAAGATGCCATTTTTACGATGGACACAGGCATGTGCTGCGTTTGGGGGGCGCGATACATAAATTCGACCGGTAAAAGAAGCATGATTGGTTCGTTTAATCACGGCTCGATGGCCAATGCGATGCCGCAGGCGATTGGTGCAGCTTTGGCTTGTCCGCAACGCCAGGTTATTGCTTTTTGCGGCGATGGCGGATTGTCAATGTTGCTGGGCGATTTGGCAACCATCGTTCAATATAAATTGCCTGTTAAGCTGATTGTTTTCAACAACAAATCATTGGGCATGGTGAAATTGGAAATGGAAGTGGCCGGCCTGCCCGATTGGCAAACCGACATGGCCAACCCTGATTTTGCCGCTGTTGCCGCTGCCTTTGGAATGAAAGGTATCACCGTGAACGAACCGGAAAATTTAGAACAAGCCATCCAACAGGCTTTTGCTTTTAACGGGCCGGCATTGGTAAACGTGATGACCGACCCGAACGCTTTGGCCATGCCGCCCAAAATAGAATTTAAACAGGTAAAAGGCATGGCCTTATCCATGAGCAAAATGATTTTAGATGGAAACGTGGATGAAGTTTTGGATACGGTTAAGGCGAATTATAAGCATATTAAGGATGTGATTTAAATTGTAAATTTTGTTTAGGTTAGTGCTTAAATTTATTAGTATGAAAACTTTATTTTCAGTGCTGTTTGTTTTGATGGCTTTTAAAAGTTATTCGCAAAGTTTGTACAAACTTCCGGAGCAGCCGAAAGCAAAATACAGTGCGCAAGATTCTATCGTTACCGATCAATATAATCAAAGTATCAATTTGTATGGAAAAGTTAAATTTGAAATTAACGGATTGACTGTGAAAGCTGATCAGGTATTTTTTGATGAAAAGAACCACCAGGTTTTAGCGAAAGGGTTAAACAGTTATACTTTTGATAAAAAAGTAAACGTAGCCAAGGGTTCAAAAAATCGAACTTTAAAATATACAGTTGGTAACGATACTGTTTTTATCGAGTAAAAATTGGTGTTCTAACGTATAGGGAAGATGAAGTTTTATGTAGATACATCAGTTTGGGGCGGACATGAAGATGAAGAGTTTGAAGAATGGACACTGCCATTTTTTGAACAGGCAAGAAAAGGCAATTTTGTTATTGTCATCTCAGATTTGACTTTACGTGAACTTTTACCAGCACCTGAGCGGGTAAGAAAGTTAACTAAAACAATCCCTGACGAGTTTTTGGAAGTAATTTCTTTAAATGAAAAAGCAGAATCACTTGCAAGTGCTTACCTTAACGAAGGCGTATTAACTCAAAAGTTTGAAAGTGATGCCCAACATATTGCTATGGCAACTATTTTAAAAGTAGATAGCTTGATAAGTTGGAATTTTAAACACATGGTAAATTTCTTTCGTATTAAACAGTACAACTCAATCAACCTTAAATTTGGTTATCAAACCATTGATATCAGAACACCAAAAGAAGTAATATATGGAAACGGAGATTAAAAAGAAGTTTAAAGCGGTTGAATTTATGCGTGAAGTCCGTAATGATTTATCCGATCTTTATCAATCAGACAAACAACGTTATCATGAGGAATTGAAACAGGTGATGGATGAGTTTTTAAAAGAGCGGCATAAAAGTGCTACAATTAATTCAGTTGAAAACTAAAATTTAAACAACGCTAATAGTTTTTTTAAAAGTAAGCGGCTTTCTCCTTCAAAAACCCAACCGAAACTTCGCAAACCTGTTCCAAACTTGCAGGCAAACTTGCATCCAAGTATGGATGATTGGAATTAAAAGTATGGTTGGCGCGGGGTGCAATAACCAAGTCGGATTTTGGCTGCTTTCTGTTCAGTTCCAAAGCATGGCTAACGTTTACGGTTGGGTCAGCATCGCCATGAATTAGCAGCCAGGGTTGTTTAATTGCGGCGGCAGCTAACAAAATATTTAAACGTTTGGCGTTTTGGTCGAGGTCGTCTAGCAAAGTAGCTTTTACCGGCATTTGCTGGTTGGTGCGTGAATTTGGAAAATGCAGCACGTTGGTGAGCCGCCATTGCGCTTCTGCTTCTTTCGGCCACAAATTATGAAAATCGGCAACGGAAGCCCAGGTAACCAGTTTTGCTACACGCGCATCTTCGGCAGTTTTGATAATGCTGATGCCGCCGCCCATGCTGTGCCCAATCAGCGATACTGTTTTTACCGGCATAAAATTGGCGCCGTTTGTGGCAAAATCAATCACCAGTTTTAAATCTTCCAGCTCGATGGAAAAAGTATTGTCGCTGAAAGCTTCCAGGTCAACAAAATCCAAAGGATGTTCTGGCGTGGTGCCGTTGTGCGAAAAATTGAACTTTAAGAAGCGGAAACCTTGTTCGGCAAAATAATGCGCCACTAAATTATGCGTTCCCCAATCTTTAAAGCCTTTAAAACCATGGGCAAAAATGACCAAAGGGGCTTCCCGGTTACGACTATCAAAAGTAAGGTCGGCCAGCATATTTCTGCCGGAAGAACCGGGGATTAAAAAAGTTTCCTGTTTGATGTATTGGTTCATATTAATGCTTCTTTTATCGGGTAAAATTAGTTATTGTTGAGAAGAGTCTTTCGGCAAATACAGGATGAACGTTGGTGCTTTGTCATTTCGATCCGAAGGGAGAAATCTTCATCAAAGCGATATGTTCAGCACTTCTAATAGAAAGAAGATTTCTCCCTTCGGATCAAAATGACAAGAAAATGCAACATGACAGAAACGGATCATGCTTCTTTTATCCACCTAAAACCCGCAACTCACAACCCGCAACTGAAAACTAATCTTCCCAATGCCAAAGCGCCCAGGCAATTAAAACCCCTTGCAACGGCAAACGTATCCAAGCAACAATTTTGGTAACCAGCCATTTTCCTAACATAAAAGGCGCAATTTGGATCATGTAAATATGTGCCGGAACAAAAGCAACCAGCATTAAAACGATACCACAAACAGCGTATTTGCGCGTTGTTTTAAAGATCAGCATCAGGCCAAAAAGCAGCTCAAAAAAACCGGCCAGCAAATTTAACAGCTTCGGAAAAGGCAGGTAAGGCGGTATCAGTTTTAAATACCCGTTTGGGTTTGCAAAATGGTTTGTGCCGCCAACCAGGTACAACGCAATGAGCAAAAAAAGGCTGGTTTTTTTTAGTTTGGACATAAAACCAGTATCGGGATTTTAGCCGAAACAGGAAAAATTAAATAGCAATTTACTTGCAAATAATACGGTTTAGCTTCTATTTAAATGCATTCTAAATAAAAGTGTTTGACAAAGCATTGACACTGCTGCTAACTGCTGTTAGTACTTTTGTCATTGTCTTTTATAACAGAAGCCTTGAATTATCTAAAAGTTATTGCCTTTACACACAAACAGATTGAACTGAAGGAACTGGGCAAACTGGTGATCTGTCAAGACAGTATTACGTCGAAACTGCAACGGGCCAAAGAGCATTTTAATATCCCGGAAATTTTTTACCTCGCTACCTGCAACCGGGTAGAATTTGTGATGGCCACGGCGCAGGAAATAGATAAAGCGTTTGCCCGCAAATTTATCGAATTTATGGAAATCGGGCTTGGTTCGCATTATTTAGACACTTTTATTTCCGGCGCTTCCATTTACGAAGAAAAAGAGGCTTTAAACCATTTGCTGCGCACTTCTTGCTCGATGGAAAGTTTGGTGGTGGGCGAAAAAGAAATCCTAGCGCAAATGCGTAAAGCTTACGAAACCTGCCGTGCTGCACAACTCACCGGCGATTACTTGCGCATGGTGATGAACCACGTGGTAAAAACAGCAAAAGAAGTTTACACCGATACCAATATTTCGCGCAACCCAATTTCGGTGGTTTCCTTAGCTTACCGCAAATTGCGCGAACTAAACCTAACTTCCAACGCCCGCATCCTGATTATCGGTGCCGGTGAAACCAATAAAAATATTTCCAAGTATTTGCAAAAACACAAGTATTCCAACTTTGCTGTTTTTAACCGCACAAAATCCAAAGCCAATGAACTGGCAGGCGAACTGAAAGGCAAGGCATTTAACTTGGCCGATCTGGCTAATTACCGTGAAGGTTTTGATGTGATCATCACTTGCACTTCTTCGGTTGAACCGATCATCACCAAAGAGATTTACCAAGTTTTGCTGAATGGCGAGACCAGCCGCAAAACGATTGTTGATTTGGCCGTGCCGAACGATACGGCTGCAGAAGTGATTGAACAATTTCCGGTCAATTACATTGAAGTGCATACGCTGAACGAACTTTCTAAAAGTAATTTGCAGGAACGTTACCAAGAATTGATCCATGCCGAAAAGATCATCGAGCAAAACCTGATCGAATTTGTGCCCGTTTTAAAGCAACGCCGTATTGAAGTGGCCATGCGCGAAGTACCAGAGAAGATTAAGGAAATCCGTAAAACGGCCGTAAGCTGTGTTTTTGCAGATGAAATTGAAATGATGGATTTGCAATCGCGTGAAATTTTGGAAAAGGTGATCAACTACATGGAAAAAAAATACATTAGCGTACCGATGCGCATGGCAAAAGAAATTATGCTGCGCGATGACAACTGAACTGTAAAAGCTTTTGTGCTGATGCTAAAGTTGGTTAAACTTTTTTAGGCTGATGCTTCTTTTACCCTATAAAAATTGGTGTATGTACAGGCTCGAACAAACCAAAAATCAGGCACACCAATTTTTAGGCGATAAAAGAAGCATGGTGTAAAGCACAAACAAACAACTTTAAACAAGCCCTTTATTTATCGTCAGAAAATTTCAATTTCTACAGATAAATCCCCGTAAAATTTCTTAAACAGCTACCTTTGCGCACATTATAACAGCAAAACTTTGAACAGAAAAATCACCATAGGAACACGCGGAAGCGATTTGGCTTTGTGGCAAGCCAACTTTGTGAAAGACCGTTTGGCCGAAATTAATGTTCAGGCAGCGCTTAAAATCATCAAAACACAAGGCGACCGTATTTTAAACCTGAGTTTTGATAAACTGGAAGGCAAAGGTTTTTTTACCAAAGAACTGGAAGAAGAACTGCTGGCCGGAACAATTGACCTGGCCGTACATTCGCACAAAGATTTGCCGACCGAAAACCCGCCTGGACTGATTGTTGCCGCTGTTTCTGAGCGCGAAGACCCATCCGAATTGTTGTTGATTTTGAAAGATTGCGTGGACGTGAGGCAAAAGCTTTCGGTAAAATTTGGCGGTTTGGTAGGCACTTCTTCCAACAGAAGAAAAGCACAATTGCTGGCCGTTCGCCCAGATTTGGAGATTGACGAATTGCGCGGCAACGTGCCAACACGCATTCAAAAATTACGGAACGAAGAGTACGATGCCATCATGCTGGCCAAAGCCGGCGTAAGCCGTTTAGGTTTGGATTTGAGCGATTTGCATGTAGAAGAAATCGGCCCGACCGAATTTATCCCCGCGCCGGCACAAGGTGTTTTAGCCATTCAAATCCGTGAAAACGACAAAGAGTTATTCGATATTTTGCAGGTTTTAAACCATCCCGAAGTAGCCGAAGCTTTAGCCGTTGAACGCAAAGTATTGCGCTTGTTTGGCGGCGGCTGCCATTTGCCTTTGGGCTGTTATTGCCGAAAAGAAGATGGCGTTTTCCAGGTTTTTACTTCTAAAGCAAATGCCGAAGACGAAAAAGTGCCCGACCGTTATTTTACCGAAGCGCAAAGCACGGAAGGTTTGCCCGAAAAAATTGTGGCTAAATTTAACAATGGTCGCCAGTTGCCTGGTGCTGTTTTTATCTCGCGTGATTTATCGGCACAAAGTTATTTCCGTAAAGCACTCGAAAAACACGGCGTTATGATAGAGGCACGTTCGCTCATCCGTACGGTTCCAATCATCACCAAGCTGGATTCTTACATTGTGAGAAATGTAGATTGGGTATTTTTCACCAGTAAAAACGGTGTCGAATATTTTTTCAATTTGCAGCCTCAGTTACCAAAAAAAGTAAAATTTGGGGTGATGGGCAGCGGATCGGAAACGGTTTTGCGCAGTTTCGGCTACAAGCCAGAATATGTGGGCGAAAGTGTGGAC
>NZ_CALMAT010000117.1 GCF_937859865.1 uncultured Mucilaginibacter sp. | reverse complement strand
AAACGTTTAGCGGAATATCCGGCGAATCAATGACACCTTGCAACAGCATTAAAAACTCCGGCACAATGTCTTTTACTTCATCCGTAATAAATACCTGCCGCGAGTACAACTGGATTTTATTACGCTGAAACTCAAAATCGTTTTTCAGTTTCGGGAAATATAAAATCCCGGTGAGGTTGAACGGATAATCCACATTCAGGTGAATCCAGAACAAAGGATCTTCAGAAAACGGATATAAATCTTTATAGAAACTGATGTAATCTTCGTCTTTCAGTTCGCTTGGCACTTTCGTCCAGGCCGGAACCGTTTGGTTGATCACTTCGCCATCAAACTCAATCTCAACCGGCAAAAACTTACAATATTTCTTCAGGATGGTTTGTATGCGGCTTTTCTCTAAAAACTCTTTCGAATCTTCGGCAATATGCAAAATCACGTCCGAACCACGGTCGGTTTTATCCGTTGAAGTGATTTCAAATTCAGTACTGCCATCACAAATCCAACGTGCTGCTTCGCTGCCTTCTTTGTACGAAAGCGATTTGATTTCCACGTTGGAAGAAACCATAAAAGCCGAATAAAAACCTAAACCAAAATGGCCGATGATGTCTTTTTTGTCGCCTTCTTTGTCTTTGTATTTCTCCACAAACTCGGTCGCGCCCGAAAAAGCAATCTGGTTGATGTATTTCTTGATCTCTTCGGCCGTCATCCCAATCCCACGGTCGGAAATGGTAATGGTTTGGTCTGCTTCGTTTATGGATACTTTTATTTTGGTATCGCCCACTTCGCCGTTAAACTCGCCGATGCTGGCCAGCCTTTTCAACTTTTGTGTAGCGTCAACCGCGTTGGATACCAATTCCCGTAAAAAGATCTCGTGGTCTGAATAGAGAAACTTCTTGATGATCGGGAAAATATTTTCGGTGTGAATGGAGATAGAACCTTTTTCCTGCATAACTTTAGTATTTTAGTTTATGCGGAAACCGGAATCAACAATAGTTCCAAAGGAAAATTAAAGATACAAAAATGACAGGTTGACAGGCGACATCAACCTAATGCTTCTTTTACCGGGTAAAAATTGGTGTGCTTAGTCTATCTTTTCCAACTGTTTCTCTTTCACTTTGGCTTCTGTTTTTTCGATTTTGATGTCCAAACGGATCAAACCGTACAAACTCATGTAAATATTGGCCACCCAAACCAAACTGAAACCGGCAATTAAATAACCCTGCCAGCCGTCAAACAACAATTTATAACCGGTAATAATCAGCATAAAAATAGTGATGTAATGGCTGAAACAGTATTCGCAGGTAAACAAATAGAAAAATTTGCGTGCGGCCAAAGTTTTTTGCTCGTGGCTGTTTTTCACGCAAAATTCGCGGATTTCTTTAAAAACTTCTTCGTGCGTAACCGTCCACGAAATGCAGGCAACCGGGATGGCCAGCACAAATAACATAACGAAAGGATTGTACATGCGATGCTGTTTTTATGCCTGTTTTTTAGTTGTTCACCATTTTCATGGATTCTTCGTAATAGCGTTCGCCAACGTGCGGGTAGGTTTTCAGGATTTCTTCAATCTCCTGCAAATCATCTTTGGTTAAATTGACATCGGCCGCGCCGGCGTTTTCTTCCAAATACTTCCGTTTTTTGGTTCCGGGAATTGGAATGATTTGTTCGCCTTGCGCCAAAACCCAGGCCAAAGCCAATTGTGCAGGCGTAATTTCTTTGGAAGCAGCAAACTCTTTTAAAGCTGAAGCCAATTGCTGGTTGTTCTTTAAATATTGCTCTTCTTTAAAACGCGGCAAGGTTTTACGGAAATCATTGTCTTTTAATTCTTGGGTAGAAATAGAAGCGGCCGTAAACAAACCGCGGGAAAGCGGACTGAACGGAACAAACGTAATTGACAATTCCTCACACAAAGGCAAAATTTCTTTCTCCGGATCTCTTGTGATAAAAGAATATTCAGATTGCAAAGCCGAAATTGGATGCTCTTTGTGCGCTTTTCGGATGGAAGCCGGAGAAGCTTCGGACAAACCGATAAAACGCACTTTGCCTTCTTTTACCAGCTCGCCCATCGCGCCAACCGTTTCTTCCACAGGAATATTCGGGTCAACACGGTGCGCATAATACAGGTCAATCACTTCCACGCCCAAACGTTTTAAACTGCCTTCGCAAGCCTTTTTTACATAAGCCGGAGAACCATCAAACACGCTTAATTTACCTTTTTCGCCTGGTTTAAAACCAAACTTTGTCGCGATGAAAACCTCTTTTCGGTTTGGCACCAGCACTTTGCTGATCAATTCTTCGTTGGTGTGCGGTCCGTAAACATCTGCCGTGTCCCAAAAGTTGATGCCCAAATCAATCGCCATGTTTAACGTCGCGATGGATTCTTCGTCGTTCGTTTCGCCGTAAGCGTGGCTCATGCCCATGCAACCCAAACCGATAACGGACAATTTCTCGTTGGTGTTGCCAAATTTTCTGTATTTCATGCTGATGCTTCTTTTATACCTGCAAAACGCATAAGCCGCGCTGCTGTTTTATAATATTTATGCCGATAAAAGAAGCATAAAAAAAGCGCCCCCGTTTTAAGGAAGCGCTGATGGTTTTTAATGAATAAGCTGATGCTTAGTCGTTTCCTTCTAATTTTACCAATTTGTTATAAAGGCCCAACAACAAAAACGGAGCAGGCCATTGTCCTACAAAAAGTGCATTGTGGGGTTTGTTCATAATTTTAAGAGTCAATGAAATTCCGATTGCCCCTAAAGCTGCCCATAAAAAAATGTCGGAAGGAATTTTTGCAGTCTGGTTCTCAATTGCGGTTGCAACTGGCCCTTCAGTGTGTTCCGGGTGTTGATTTGACATAGTGTTTCTGTTTAATTGTTAATTTATTCTAGTTGATTCTGTTTGGTACTAATTAAAACTGCCGGGTTAAAACCAATTTAAACCAAGCAATATTTTTTTAATTATTAATACCATAACAAGAAATTGCAAAAATGTGTTTCTGTTAAACAAAAAAAGTTATTGATTGCTTTTGAGGTAGATTATTAAAACCAAGAAACCATGATAGAAAATGCAGCAACTGTTGAAATTTTGAACGACCTGATCGAAATTAACAACGACCGGATTGAAGGCTATGAAAGGGCGATTAAAGAATCAACCGAAGAAAATGCCGATTTAAAACCTTTGTTTGAACACATGATTCAAGAAAGCCACGAGTGTAAAATGGCTTTGGCGACCGAAGTTTTGGTTTTGAAAGGCGAAACCGCCGAAGGCACCACCAACAGCGGCAAAATTTACCGCACCTGGATGAAGGTAAAAGGAACGTTTACTGGCCACGACCGCCATTCTATTTTGGCGGATTGCGAAAAAGGTGAAGATGCCGCACAAGCCGCTTATAAAACTGCTTTGGCCGACGAAAACCTGCCACACTATTTGCACGATCTGGTTGCCCAGCAGCAATCCAAGTTAAAACTATCGCACGATAAAGTTAAAATGCTGCGCGATATGCAGCAGGGATAATTTTGTTTTTAATTTTTTCAGGAAAGCCTTTTGATTGTGATCAAAAGGCTTTTTTGTTTAGAAGTTTATTTAAGTATGAACACCAATTTTTACCCGATAAAAACAGCATTTTCTAAACTCAATGTAAAACCTTGCGCCGGGACACAACCACAAATGGTAGAAACCCAGTATATTTGTGTAGTTGCCATATCTGGAATTGGAGGCACAAATAAATTATGGCTACAAAAGTAATCATGAATGATGATGCTTTTTTTAAAAAAGGTTTCCTGATTTCTACCGACAAAACTTTGTTGGATATAACATTGATCCATCATTTTCTGGACCAAGTTTCTTATTGGGGAAAAGGCATCAGCCTAAAAACTGTGGAAACTTCAATACAAAATTCTTTGTGCTTTGGCATTTACCAGCATCAAAAACAGGTTGGTTTTGCGCGCGTCATCACCGACGAAGCTACTTTTGCTTACTTATGCGATGTTTTTATTCTGCCTGAATTTCGCAAAGCAGGCTTATCCAAATGGCTGGTCCAAACGATTCGGAATCATTCAACATTAAAAAATTTAAGGCGCTTTGTTTTGGCAACTGCCGATGCACATCAATT
>NZ_CALMAT010000116.1 GCF_937859865.1 uncultured Mucilaginibacter sp. | reverse complement strand
AAACAGTATTGCCTAAATCCTCCTTCGTTTTTTCTCTTTGCTGATCAAACCCAACTCCCGGCTGGTTTGTCCGGCGATGGCTGTGTTTTCCTGAGCACGGCGGAAAAGATAAGGTAATACGGCTTTTACCGGCCCAAAAGGCACATATTTGGCCACATTGTAACCGGCGTGAGAAAGGTTAAAGCTTAAATTATCGCTCATGCCCAGCAGTTGCGAAAAATAAACGTGCGGATGGTTTTGGCCGATCTGGTGTTCGTTCAGCAAATCGGCCAGCAGTTTGCAACTTTGCTCGTTGTGCGTGCCGGCAACAAAAGCAATGCGGTCTATATGTTGCACACAAAAACGCACGGCCAAATCATAATCACGATCAGTTGCTGCTTTATTGGGTTGAATCAAAGTTGGATAACTTTTTTCGGCAGCGCGCCGGTTTTCTTTTTCCATGTACGCACCGCGAACCAACTTCGCGCCCAGCAAAAAACCTTCTTTTAAGGCATCGGCATAATCGGCCTGCAACGACGCCAATTTATCGTGCCGGTAAAGCTGGTATGTGTTGTAAACAATTGCTTTTTGCCGGTTGTACTGCCGCATCATGTTCAACGCCAGCAAATCAATCGTGCGTTGGATCCAGGTTTCTTCCGCATCAATCATCACCGGAACATCCAAATCAAAAGCGGTTTTGCAGATTAAATCCACGCGGTCAAAAACACGTTGCCAGGCCATTTCTTCCTCCGCAGAAAAACTTAAACCCGCATCTGCTTTTTCCAGTAACTCAAAACTGCCCACACCGGTAATTTTAAAAACCGTTAACGGAATGGCCTTATCGCCTTTTGCCCGTTTTATGGTGGCAATAATCTGGTCGCACGTTTCATTAAAAACAGCTTCCTCATTTTCGCCTTCTACTGAATAATCCAATATCGTCCCCACATTTCCGGATTGTAAATTTCGGATCGTAGGCTCGCACTCAGCAATGGTTTCTCCGCCACAAAACTGCTTGAAAATGGTTGCTTTAACCACCGGTTTGATAGGCAAACCCATACGAAAAGCAAAGTTGGTAAGCGGCGGGCCAATTTTTACCAGAAAGTTTAGGTTGATAATTTTAAACAGCCAGTAAGCACGTTTCAAATCTGCATTATTGGCATGGTGAAAAGCAATTGCGGTATTTTCGAAAGATAAAGGCGTACTTTTAAATGTTGTTTGGCGCGGCGCGTGGATTTCCATAGCACAAAATTAAGGTTTGAACAACAGAATAACGTTGGCTGGCAGCAATTTTATATTTTTGCAGGCTTATGATCGAATTTAAATTACAAGGCGAATTTATTCCGCTGATCCAATTGTTAAAAGCCACCAATTTAGTGCAATCCGGCGGCGAGGCGCAAATGGTGGTTTCGGAAGGTTTGGTGAAGTACAACGGCGAGGTAGATTTTCGGAAGCGGTTAAAGATAAAAGTTGGCGACCATGTGGAATTCGATGGCAAAAAAATCGTAGTAAAATAAGCATGGAAACCATACAAAGCCTCTCCTACCCAATTGTTTTTAACGATGATTTTGCCGCACTAAACCAGTTTCTTCGGGAGAAAAATTATAGTAAAGTATTTTTTTTGGTGGATGAACAAACCGAAAAACATTGTTTGCCGCTGCTTATCAGTCAGTTGCAAATTACCGAATACGATTTGATTGAAGTTACTTCGGGCGAGGAAAATAAAAACATTGATTTTTGCATTGGCATTTGGCGGATGCTGATTGATTTTGGTGCCGATCGAAACAGTTTGCTCATCAATGTTGGCGGCGGTGTAATTACGGATATTGGCGGTTTTGCGGCATCCACTTTTAAAAGAGGGATTGATTTTGTGCAGATCCCAACTACATTGCTTTCGCAGGTTGATGCTTCTGTTGGTGGCAAAACCGGCATTGATATGGATAATCTTAAAAATATCATCGGCACATTTGCACAACCGAATGCTGTTTTTATTGATACTTTTTTCCTGCGCACATTGCCAAAACGCCAGGCAGTTTCGGGTTTTGCAGAAATGCTAAAACACGGCTTAATTGCTGACCGCACTTATTTTAACCTGCTAAAAGAAGCATCGCCCGAAACGATTGACCCGGAACTGATTTACCATTCCATCACCATTAAAAACGAAGTGGTGAAGCAAGACCCGGAAGAAAAAGGCTTGCGCAAGATCCTGAATTTTGGCCATACCGTTGGCCATGCCATCGAAAGTTATTCTTTACAACACGATGCAACGCCGCTTACCCACGGCGAAGCCATTGCCATTGGCATGGTTTGCGAAGCGTTTTTATCGGTTGAAAAAACAGAACTGACCGCCGCCGAACTGGTGGAAATTATGGAAACCCTGGGCCGGTTTTACGAAAAATATACGATAAAAGAAGCATCTGTTCCGGCGCTGATTGAACTGATGAAGAGTGATAAAAAAAACAATTCGGGGAAAATCAACTGCTCGTTGTTGACACAGATTGGACATTGCACTATTGATATTTTCTGCAACGAAGAGGAACTTTGCAGAAGTTTATCCTTTTACCAGAACTCATAGTTTTCATGCTTCATTTAGACCTTAAAAATCAAGCTGCCGCCGGTTTATTTGCCCTGCTGATCGTTTTAACGCTGGTTGAAATGTATTTCAGCTACCGCGAAGACCGTAAATATTACGAAAAACGTGATACCTGGACGAATATTTATTTAACCACATTAACCTTTTTCATCAACCTGATTGTAAAAGGCACGACGTTTTTTATGCTGAACTATTTTTATCAGTTCCGCTTTTTTGAAATTAAAAACGTGTTTTTGTATTGGTTTGTGCTGGTTGCAACGCAAGATTTTTTGTACTGGGTTTTACATTACGTTGGCCATTACAGCCGCCTGTTTTGGGCGATGCATGTAACGCACCATTCTTCCGAACATTTTAATTTGACCACCGGTTTCCGCTCTACCGTTTTTGAACCACTTTACCGCGTTTTCTTCTATTTACCGCTGGCGCTAATGGGCTTTTCGGCAATAGACATTTTGTATGCTTACTTGTTGACCCAACTTTACGGCAATTTAGTACACACCCAGGCCAATATCAACTTCCCGAAATGGTATAATTTTATTTTTGTAACGCCGGCGCACCACCGCATCCATCACGCTTCCAATGTACCATATTTAGATAAAAATATGGGCATGATGTTTATCATTTGGGACCGCATGTTTGGAACTTTTCAGGAAGATTTACCGGAGCCAATTAAGTATGGCTTAACCACGCAACCGGATGACATGGGTGCAGTTAACATCATCTTCCACGAATGGAAAGCTTTAATTGCTGATGTAAAAAAAGCACCGACTTTTACCGATAAAGTGAAGTATTTAGTGATGCCTCCAGGCTGGAGCCATGATGGCAGCACGCAGGTTGCAAAAGTGATGCAGCGGGAGTATTATGCGGAGTTGGAGGAGGTGAAATCTTAACAATTTTTAATAATACAAATACCAAAATTACTTATTAATCTTGATTATTATTAACTTGCGATTAAGTTAAACCAGTTACCTTAAATCGCTTGTTATGATTAGAAATACCGTTAGCTCATCTAACATTTCTTCAGTCGGCTATGATAACACTTCTCAAACTTTAGAAATAGAGTTTAAAAAGGGAGATGTTTATCATTTTATTAACGTTCCATTTAATATTTATTCAGGCTTGATGAGTGCAAGTTCACATGGAATATATTTTGACAGAAACATAAAAGGAATCTATAACTATAACAAAATAGATTAATGTATTTAGCAAATTTAATTGTTGTTAACTACAGAAGCTGTAAGCTTTTAGAAGTTGATTTATTTAATGATGAGCCAAACATATTTATTGGAATTAACGATTGTGGTAAAACAACTATTTTAAAGGCAATAGGGCTTTTATTAGATGAAAAACCAGTCTATCATTCTTTAAAAAACGGTAGTTTCAAAAAAGACTTGTCAAACTCAGCTTTGTCAAATGAATCATTTGAGGCATTATTGACAAAATACTCCCTTCCAAGCTTTTTTTATAATCCTAATCAAACACTTGTTTTAGGAAAATTTGTAATTGAAGATCATGATATAGATGATGAAAATGCACCATTTTCTAATCAACTTTTATGGGCTATAGAAAATTTGTCTTCACAGATTTGGTTTATGCGTGCGTTCGATAGTGATTCTTCTATAATAAACTCATTTATTTTGACTAAAGATTCATTTCAAGATAATGAGTTTCTTACCCTTTGGAATAGAACTGCTGTAGATTTAGCTAAAAGAACAAAAGAATTTTCAATAAAACCTAATGAAATTGAAAATGTAAACAAACAAGGCAGATTCTCAAATCTTGAAAAAATTCGTGCTATTTATAATAAGGTATCATTACAAATTTGTTGGGCAGAATATAAAATTGAAAAAGCAGATAAAGGTTTGTTTCCGGTTTTTCGGTATTTAGACTGGAATTGCTCGTTAGATGACATCAAAAAAATAGCAGCGGATGCGATGGCCACAAAAATTGAAGCTCATATCATTCCTTTAAAAAATTATGCCAGTATTGCAGCGATTGAAGTAGAACAAGAAATTAATCAACAATTGATGTTATTGAAGGATTCAATAGGTGAAATGCTTCCAAATATAACAGGTATAAAAACTAAGATTTATTTCGAGGTAAAAGAAACCGTTACAGACATATTAATAAACAAACTCAATGCTGATGGCGACATTCATTTAGATTTACAAGGAGAAGGCATTAAAAGACAAATATGGTTTGCCTTAATTAAAGCAGGGGCACTTGCAAGCATTGAATCAGGAATGACAAACACAAAATTTATTTGGGCTTTTGATGAACCTGAAACACATCTTTATCCCACGGCACAAAGACAGTTTTTTGATATTATTAAAGAAGTATCTCAGACTAATGTACAAACCCTTATTAGTACACATTCAACCATTTTTATTGATAAATCAAAGCTTAATATTATTAAAAGTGTATCATTAAATAATATTGCTTACACTGAATTTAATAATTGTAATTCCGTTGATGAAATTTTTGAAGCATTAGAACTTAGAAATAGCGACTTTCTCTTTTATGATAAATTCTTAGTCACTGAAGGAGACACAGAAGCTTATTTAATTCCTGAATTATATAAGATTCATACTGGTTCTACATTGAAAGATGATAACATTCAACTTATCAATCTTACAGGTAAGAACAAATGGATTGAGGGAAAAAAAGCGTTGGAAAATGTTTTAACAGGTTTTAAAAAATCATTAGAATTTGTAATCTATTTGTTTGATGCTGATATGAAACTGGAACTTGGAACAAGTGCAATAACATCAAACTTCTTTTTTGCAGGAAATCAGGATATAGAAGATTCAGTTTCGACTGAAATTTGGATTGAAATTGTCAAGGAAGCTACTGATGATAAAGTTTTATTATCAATCGAAGATATCGATCAAATAAAGGCTTCTATACCAGCAAATGTAGAAATTCGCAGTAATGAAAAGTTTTTTAAACAGTTGCAAAAACTTGTTAAACAAAAGTATAGTGAAGTTCTTGAAGAACCAATTTCACACGATGTTCTAGATTCAAAAGGATTTGCATCGGCTCAAGCTTTAATTAAGCAGATTACTTCAATGAATCAAGTTTGTCCACAAATTTCTTTAGCATTCAATAAATTAAACCAAAATTAGACAGATTATAATCTTTTAAAATTTTAATAATTATTTCAACTTTCCTCTTGACATTCTCCTTTTTCCGTGTACATTTGAAAACGCAATACAATAATGACTTTTAGCAATACATTCTTTTTCGGCTTTTTTTACTTTTACTTTAGCGGTAAGAGCCGGGTTTGATATGTAGAATCTTAATAAAGAAACAAAATATCAAAAAGTCCCGGCCCAAAAAGCCGGGACTTTTTGCATTGTAAAAACAGCATGAACAAACCACGCGTAGCCATACAAGGGATCAAAGCTTCTTTCCATCAGGAAGCTGCCGTTAAGTTTTTTGGCGAAGATATTGAACTGGTAGAATGTACTTCATTTAAGCAAACGTTTGAAGCTTTAAGCCGCAAAGAAGCTGATTATGTGGTGATGGCCATCGAAAACAGCATTGCCGGAAGTTTGCTGCCCAACTATTCATTGATGATGAACTACAATTTCCCGGTGGTTGGCGAAGTTTCTTTGCGTATCCAACTGCATCTGCTGGCTTACCCAGGCGTTAAATTTGAAGACGTAAAATTTGCTATTTCGCACCCGATTGCCTTACGTCAGTGCGTGGATTTTATGGAAGAATATCCGCAAATTAAAGTCATAGAAAGTACCGATACCGCGGCTTGCGCGAAACGTGTTCGTGACGAAAAATTGCTGGATACCGTTGCCATCGCCAATACCATGGCGGCAGAATTGTACGAGTTGAATCCTTTAGAAAAACGCATCGAATCCAACAAAAAGAATTTTACCCGATTTTTAATTATGGCGGATAAACAAAACGGAACGGTGGCCAATCCAAACAAAGCTTCTTTATGTTTTCAATCCGGAAACGAGATCGGTTCGCTCGCCAAAGTGTTAAATATTTTTGCTGAGCACGAAGTCAACCTCAGCAAAATACAATCCATGCCTGTGCTTGGCAAACCCAACGAATATAACTTTTATGCCGATGTAGAATGGCAGGAAGCCCGGCAATATGATGCTGCTATTAAACAGGTTTTAAAATACACACAAAACTTTAATATTCTGGGCGAATACCGTAAAAACGACAAGATCTGACATACTTCTTTTAGCACATAAAATTTAGCAAACTCAATCTCAAATCCCCAACACTATGAAACTCGATCTTAAAATACAACCGCTTGGTTCCTGGATGAAAATCGGCCACGAACCTTTGCTCATTGCCGGCCCTTGCAGTGCCGAAACCGAAGAACAATTGCTTGCAACGGCACATTTAATTGCCAAAACCGGAAAAGCAAGCGTTTTACGTGCTGGCATCTGGAAACCACGTACGCGCCCTGGCGAATTTGAAGGCATCGGCAGTATTGGTTTGGAATGGTTAAAACGCGCCAAAGCAGAAACCGGTTTGCCAACGGCGGTGGAAGTGGCCAACGCTAAACACGTGGAAGAAGCTTTAAATGCGGACGTTGATATTTTATGGATTGGTGCGCGTTCTACCGTTAACCCGTTTACCGTGCAGGAAATTGCGGATGCTTTGAAAGGTGTTGACGTGCCGGTGATGGTGAAAAATCCCGTAAACCCTGATCTTTCTTTGTGGATTGGCGCTTTGGAACGCATCAATGCGGCCGGAATTACCAAGCTGGCTGCTATCCATCGCGGGTTTTCTTCTTTTGAAAAATCGGCTTTCCGCAACGAACCACACTGGGATTTGGCCATCAGCTTAAAAACTTTAGCACCGGAACTGCCGATTATTAACGACCCAAGCCATATTTGCGGCAACCGTGAACTGATTCCGTACATCGCACAAAAAGCGTTGGATATGGATATGCAGGGCTTGATGATCGAATCGCATATTGATCCTTCTGTGGCATGGACGGATGCGAAACAGCAATTAACGCCATCAGCATTAAGCGACTTGATAGATCATTTAACACAACGCAAGCCGGAACTGAAAGACAAGGCTGCGATTGATAAAATGGCGGAACTGCGCGCTCAAATTGATAAAATTGATGACCAGATCATTTCTAAAATGGCAGAAAGAATGCAGGTTGTCGAAAAAATTGGCGCATACAAAAGAGACAACAACGTTACCATTTTGCAGGTAAACCGTTGGGACGAGATTTTGCACAAACGCACTTCGTACGCCAAAGCTTTAAAATTAAGCACCGATTTTACCGAGAAATTACTGGAGCTGATGCACCACGAATCTATCCGCAAGCAAACCGAAATCATGAACCATACTTCTGTTGCTGAAGCTTAATGGAAGCCGGAAATTTGATTTTATCCAAACCGGATAAAACGGTAAATACCACGATCAAACTGACGGGTTCTAAAAGCGAATGCAACCGTGCCTTGGTGATTGCCGCTTTAAGCGAAGGCAAAGTCAAGGTCGAAAATTTATCCGAAGCGGCAGATACGGTTACGTTGGAAAAGGTGCTAAGAAGCAATCAGCAATCAGCAATCAGCAATCAGCCCGTAAATGCTGCAAAATCGCTGAATGCTGATAGCTCTAAGCTGACAGCTACCATTAACATCGGCCCCGCTGGCACCGCCATGCGTTTTTTAACGGCATTTTTTACCCTGCAAAAACAGCATCAGGTAGTTTTAACAGGAACGGAACGCATGAAGCAACGCCCAATCGGGATTTTGGTAGATGCTTTACGAAGCTTAGGTGCAGAAATTGCTTACGAAGAAAAAGAAGGTTTTCCACCAATCAAAATAACTGGCGGATTTGAACAGCAAACCGCAGATGTTTCAATCAAAGGCGATATCAGCAGTCAGTATATTACGGCTTTATTGCTGATTTCTTCGCAACTGCCGCTGGGTTTAAATTTGCATATCGAAGGAGAATTAACTTCCCGGCCTTATGTAGAAATGACGCTTTCGATGTTGCAACAATGCAGCATCCAACATCAATGGAACGGCCATGTTATTTCCATTCAAAATCAACCTTTTCAACCGGCAACCATTTATGTGGAACCGGATTGGAGCGCCGCTTCTTACTGGTACGCCATTGCTGCTTTGTGTCAGGAAGCAGAAATTTTCCTGCCGGGATTAACGCTTTACAGTTTGCAGGGCGACAGTACGATCACAGAAATCATGGCGAATTTTGGCATCACCTCGCAGTTTAAAGATGGCGGTGTTTGGTTGAAGAAAGAACCGAAAACTGTCGTCCGTAAAATTTTCGATTTTAAAACCTGTCCCGATTTGGCGCAAACCGTTATCGTCGTTTGTGCAGCTTTAGGCCACGATGCTTCTTTTACCGGCTTAGAAACGTTAAAGATCAAAGAAACCGACCGTGTAAAAGCGCTGCAAAACGAACTGGCAAAAATTGGTGTCGAACTAATCGAAAAAGGTCAGGTTTACAAATTAAACTGTGCTAAAAGAAGCATTCCCGAAAAGGTTTTCATCCAAACTTATGAAGACCACCGTATGGCGATGGCTTTTGCACCGCTGGCCTTGATTGTGCCGGAGGTTGAAATTGAAGATTTTAAAGTAGTGGAGAAATCCTATCCAAGTTTCTGGGAAGACTTGCAAAAAGC
>NZ_CALMAT010000115.1 GCF_937859865.1 uncultured Mucilaginibacter sp. | reverse complement strand
ACCCAGAAGGCATGGTGATGAACACCGAAACCGGCGAATTGTGGGAAGACGAATTTGGCCCGCGCGGCGGCGATGAAATCAATATTATCCGTGCCGGAAAAAATTATGGCTGGCCGTTAGTTACTTATGGCATCGAATACAGCGGCGATAAAGTGGGCGAGGGCATCCAGCAAAAAGTCGGCATAGAACAACCAATTTATTATTGGGACCCCAGCATTTCGCCATCCGGAAGTACGTTTTACAACAGCGATGCGATTGCCGAATGGAAAGGCAACTTGTTTTTGGGCGCATTGGGCGGCTCGCATATTGCACGATTGGTTATAAAAGACAACAAAGTGGTGGGCGAAGAAAGGCTGCTGGCTGATAAAAACGAACGCTTCCGGGCTTTGGCCGAAGGAAAAGACGGCGCGCTTTATGCCGTAACTGATGGCGGAAAATTATACCGGATCGGGAAGAAATAACAGGGATAAAAACAGTATCAGAAATTGATGATGCTGTTTTTATCGGGTAAAAATCAGTGAAGGGCTTTTACCTTTGATAAGCGTCAATATAAGTTTATTTTATTGTGGTAATTTAAATTAAGCTTTGATGCTTGCTTCTATAATTATTTTTACTGCTTAATTTACAGGGTCGGGCGGGGCTGGATGAGTCGGGTCATACACGGCAACGGCAACACGCGAATCGGCGCAGCCATAATATAAAAACCACTTTTTTTGAAAGAAGGTCATACCTTCGATAAACACAGTGCCGTTTACATATTGACCGCTTTTTTCGAATGCTTCCATCGGCCTTAAAAATGGCACGTCTAAGCGGGCCAGTGGTTTTGCTGGGTCGTTTTTGTCAAACAAGGCCTGCCCGGCACAGTAGGAATTTGCATTAAAACGCTTGTCGCCATCACTACCGGCCTTGTTTTTGCCGTTGTAAAATAGGATAATCCCTTTGTCCGTCAACAGAGCGGGCGGCCCGCATTCGGTAAGTTCGCTATCAAAATAGCCTTTTCTGGGCGAGATCAGTTCTTTAAGCGTCCCATCCTGGTTTGTTACCGGCTCCCAATCTACCAGGTTGGCAGAAGTTGCCGCATAAACATGCAGTTCGCCCCAATACATCCAGTACTTTCCGTTGATTTTTGTGATAACCTGTTTATCCCCAACCAATTTGGTCAATACCGAAGCTGATTTATGCGGGATGTTCAAAAACTTTCCCTGATACGCATCCTCAAATATCGGCCCGTGTTTTGTCCAGTTTTTCAAATCTTTTGATGTTGCCACGCCAAGCCTTGGGGTTTCCCGGTTCCATTGCGTATAAAACACCACGTACGTGCCGCTTTCTGTAACGGCAACCCGCGGGTCTTCGCAGCCGCCGGGCCATTCGTACTTTTTTTGGGCATCATTGGCAGGGTAAAAAACCGGTGTTTTACTTCGTTTAAAATGAAAACCATCCGAACTTTCCGCATAACCCAGCCTGGAAGTGCGGAAGCCGATGCCAACGCCGGATTTGTCTTCCGACCGGTACAAAACCACAATTTTACCATTGATAATGGCAACAGCCGGGTTAAAAGTGTCATTGGATTCCCAAGCAACGGCTTTATTCAAGATCGGGTCCGTAAATTTGGCACTGGAGTCAGGGGAGATTATCGGGTTTATGCCAGCCGGCCTTTTAAAACCGCCAAAAGCCCAATCGGGCAATTTGTTCTGTTGCGCGCACGCGGTGCTGGCCATCCATAATAAACCAATTAAAATTTGGACAGGCTTCGTAAAACTTTTCATCATTTCCATTTTATTTTCTGTACTTCAAAAATAAAGGTCTTGTTTAAATATTGCCCATGCTTCTTTTACCACCTAAAAATCATTGTTTTTTGTGGTTTTTGTACCTGTATAAGCCAATACCAAATTTATGGGTATAAAAGAAGCATTGGTATTTTTTTGGATAAAGTTAAACCGGCTCAAACCATTACAGCTTTCAATTTAATAACCCATTGGTTCCGGCCCAACAATTTCGGCAATACCAATAATTGTTTTTACAAAGATCCGCCTTCAATCAACTTAGAGTCTATGCTTAATTCTTGTGCCACAGTGCTGCCTGCTATACAAGCCAGCATCCTGCTAAAAGCCAACTTCCCTAATTTATGGCCGCTGGTTTCTGTGTAACTGATCTCTGGGTAATATATTTTAGGCAAATAGCCGTCGCTTATCGTGATGATGCCTACATCCTTTGGAAACCTCAACGCTAATTTCTGCACGGCTTTCATTGCCCCGGCCAAAATCTCATCGCTCATGCAAAAAACAGCATCCGGTTTGCTTTGCCCGGCAAAAGCTTGGAGCACAATTTGAAAAGCTTCTTCGGTATTACCGGCATGAAAAGTAAAAATTTCTGTACCAGTTTTATGTTTTTTGAAAGTATCGGTATAGCTTTTTAACCGCTTTTTGGTGATAGAAAGGTTTTTATTTCCAAATATAGATAAAACAGCTAATTTTTTCTTCAAAATCAACGCTTCTGCCGCCATGCTTGCTGCCAAACCATCTGCCACACAAACTTTGTTGCAGGCTTCAAAAGCGGGCACTTTGTCAAAAAAAATAACGGGGATCTGTTGGTTTTCTAATTTTAAAAAACTTTGAATATCTTCTGTTTTTGAAGTAATGGCCGCAAACACACCGCTCACCCGGTTTTGTTTGCATTTTTTCAGGTTTTCCTGTTCCAAAACCGGGTCATCCCCGGATTGCAGGATAATAACAGAATAGCCAAACCGTCGGGCTTCTTCCTCTACCGAGCTGATGAAAGAATGATAGAAGTAGCTGGAAATAGCAGGAATGACAATGCCAAACTCTTTGCTGTTATTGGTACGCAAATGGATGGCATAAGCATTTGGTTCATATTCTAAAACGGTAGCCAGCTCTTTGACTTTCGTGCGTGTTTCTGCGGATATGTCGGGATGGTTTTTTAAGGCCCTGGAAATAGTGGACACGCTTAAATTAAGCATAACTGCCAACTTTTTTAAAGTTACTTCAGGTTTCATAGGTTAACGGGCCTGTAAAGGTAGAAGTTTTAAACAACAAACGTTTGCGAAAACACATGCAGAAGAAATACGACAAAGCTATTGTAAAATTATTGTTGCTTTTTCTATCTTCGAGGCACCAATTATTAAGTTGATTTAATAGCTTTTTAAACAACAATACGAATACCCTTTAGGCTTTTTATAGCCGTAAGTTTTGTTTTTATAAAAATTTATACCATAACCTTTTACCATAAACAAATTATAACATGGGCATTTTTAATGGGTTTATCGTCATCCCTGTACTGCTGCAAAACCTAACCCTGCCTTTTTATGCCGGGTTACGGCCGAGTAAAGGTTCTGTTCACGCTGTTCCGTCAGCAGGCATTTTGCTTGCGTTGGCTGCTATATCTGTAATCAAACTTATTAAAATGAAAAAAAACGCTTACCTAACCCTATCACCGCAACGAAATTACAGGTATAAAAACAGTATGCTTCTTTTACCCTGTAATAATTATTAAACCAATTAAACCCAACTTTATGAAATTAAAACGACTACTCCAACTTGGTTTTTTTGCCCTGATCTGCTTTGTTATACAGCCGGCAATGGCACAAAACAAGGTAATTACTGGTAGAGTAACCGACAGCAAAGACAAATCAGCCTTAATTGGCGTATCCATTATTGTAAAAGGTTCTACCACGGGTACCAACACCGATGCAAGCGGCAGTTTCAGGATCACGGTCCCGGCTTCGGCCACTACTTTGGTAGTTTCGTACATCGGTTATACCTCCAAGGAGGTTTCAATTCCGGCATCAAACAACGTCAATGTTACCTTAACGTCAACAACTAATGCCTTAAATGAGGTGGTAGTTGTCGGTTACGGTACGCAGCGCGTAAAAGATGCAACAGGTTCTGTGGCTTCGTTAGGCCCTAAGGATTTTAACAAAGGTATTATATCCACACCCGACCAATTGATACAAGGCCGGATAGCAGGTGTTCAGGTAACTCCGTCAAGCGGAGAGCCAGGTGGCAGTGCCTCTATCAACATCCGTGGTACTGGTTCAATCAGGGCTGGTAATGATCCTTTGTATGTAATAGATGGAGTTCCTATCACTAACGACACCTATTCGGGATCGGGCGCTACAACAGGCTCTCTTGGTTCATCATCGGCAAGAAGCCCGCTTTCATTTTTAAACCCTGCCGATATTGAAAATATATCTGTTTTAAAAGATGCCTCTGCTTCTGCTATTTATGGGTCTCGTGGTGCAAATGGTGTTGTATTGATAACTACCCGTAAAGGCCGGGCAGGGCAGGGAATACAATTTTCAGCTAATACCACTGTCGCCACTACCGCAAGCAGATATAAGTTATTAAATGCTTCACAATTTGTACAAGCAGTTAACGGCATTGGTGCCGATGCGTCAGCGATCAATAAAGGGGCAAACGTGGATTACCAGAAAGAAATTTTTCGTACTGCACTGTCTCAAAGCTATACTTTAGGTTTTGGCGGTGCAAATAAACAAGGTTTTACTTACAGGGCTTCTTTTGGGTACGACGATCAGAATGGTATTGTTAAAAAATCAGCTTTAAAACGTTTAACCGGCCGTATAAACGCATCCCAGTCTTTATTTAAAGACGTATTAAAATTTGATTTGAACTTTTTAGCATCAAACGTAAAAGATACATACGCGCCAATTACAGACAATGCAGGGGCGCAGGGAAGTTTGATAGGGGCGGCATTAACGCTTAACCCAACCTATCCGGTAAAAAACCCTGACGGAACTTATTTTTTTGACGGCAGTAACCGTAACCCGGTTGCTATGTTAAACCAAATAGATGACAGAGATAATATCAACAGGTATTTGGGAAATTTTGGTGCTACCTTAAAATTATTTAAAAATTTAAGCTACAGAGGGACTTTTGGAAATGATTATTCAACATCTTTAAGAAAAACATTTTACGATCCAAATTTAGCAGGTTATACAGAATCAGACAACGTAAGAGGGCAATCAATTGCTGCAATTACCGGTAGCGGCCGTGGCCAGTTACAGTATGTTACCTTAAGTTCACAAATTACAGAACACACTTTAAATTATGATAAAAGATGGGCAGACAATAGTGCTTTAACAGTTTTAGGAGGTTATTCTTACCAGGTGTTTAAAAACTTTGGGCGTAATGATGTCAGGTCGAATACATCTACTCCAAATGTGTTGGTAAAAGATATTAACAACTTTACCACCAGAGTTCCTATCTATGGTGATTCAACAAAATACGAGCTTCAGTCATTTTACGGCCGGGCTAATTATTCCTACAAAGACCGCTATTTGGTTACTGCAACAGTACGGACAGATGGCTCGTCTAAATTTGGTGCAAACCACAAATATGCTACTTTTCCTGCTTTAGCGGTAAAATGGAAAATAATGAATGAAAGTTTTGCCCCAAAAACTTTATTTGATGAACTAAGCTTGCGTTTAAATTATGGTAAAACAGGCAACCAGGAGTTTCCGGCTTATCAATCCCTTGCCGTAAACCAATATAATTTCGGTAACAATAGTACAACTTTATTGTACTCGCCAAATCCGGATTTGAAATGGGAAACTTCAACCCAATACGGTGCAGGTATTGATTTTGCAATCTTAAAAGGCAGGTTAACAGGTAGTATTGATTATTTTAACAAAAACGGAAAAGACCTTTTATTCTTTCAGTATTTCTCAGCTCCTGCGCCTTCTCCCGGACAATGGATCAATTTGCCAGGCAACAATATAAACAAAGGGCTTGAATTAGGTTTAAATTTTGCTGCTGTACAGGGCAATAAGTTTACCTGGGATATTGCCTATAACATGACCATCTTAAAAAACACAGTAAAAAACTTTGCCCAACGTGTAGTTAATACGGGTGCAATAAACGGACAGGGCTTATCAGGTGCGTTTTCGCAGGTAATACAAAATGGTTACCCGTTGTTTACATTTAAAGTAGCCCAATACAATGGTTTGGATGCGAAAGGGTTTGCAATTTATCCTAATGGTATTGATGCGGCTACTTTGCAAGGAAGCGCTTTGCCTAAGTTTACCGCAGGTTTAACCAACAACTTTAGTTACGGTAAATGGAGTTTAAGTTTTTTCCTAAATGCTGCAACTGGTTTCTACGTATATAACAATACAGCCAATGCTTATTTTTACAGAGGTAACTTAGTAACCGGCCATAATGTAACAACCGACGTGGCTTTTACTAATGAAAATGCGTTAAACTCAGGACAAGTATCAACACGCTGGCTTGAAAAGGGGGATTTTTTACGTCTTTCAAATGCTACGTTGGGTTATACATTTAATTTAAACAACAGTAAAACTTTCAAAACTTTAAGGTTAAACCTAACTGGCCAAAATTTACTCTTGATTACCAACTATTCTGGTCTTGACCCTGAAATTAATACTAATAAGCAAATTAACAATGTACCTTCAAGAGGAATAGATTACACTTCTTACCCTAAAGCACGTACAATTACATTTGGTTTAAACGCAGGTTTTTAAATACATGAACATGAAAAATTTAACATTGAAAATAGGAATGGTCGCTATGGCAGGACTTGTATTTACTGCCATAAGTTGTACCAAGTTGAACGAAGAACTTTATGGGTCAAAATCAGTTTCCACTGGTGGCGCAGGCTCTGCTTCTGATTTGAACGGTGTATATGCCCAGTTAAACGGGCAAACAAACCAGGCAAATACCTATGCTTTGCAAGAGCACCCAACCGATGAAATGATGGGGCCAACCAGAGGCACAGATTGGGGTGATTTTGGGGTGTGGCGTAAACTGCATACACACACGTGGGATGCCTTTCACCAACAGGTGAGCGATACTTGGGATGAATTGAACACTGGTGTTTACCGCGCAACACAAGTAATCAATACCTCAGGTGTTTCTACTCAAAATAAAGCGGAAGCCAGTTTTTTGAGGGCTTATTTTATGTTCCAAGTTGTTGATTTATATGGTAAGGCTCCCTTTAGGGATCCGGCAGCATCTTCGGATGCAAACCCGATTGTTTACAATCGCAGCGATGCCACAGATTTTATAATCAAAGATTTAGAATATGCAGACACTAATTTAGGTACTACTGCTGTTGCGGGGCATGCAAGCAAAGCTGCAGCAGATGCATTGTTGGCCAAAGTTTATTTAAACAAAGCTGTTTACAAAGCTTCTACCGTTGGCGGGCCTTTTACTTTTGTTGCAGACGACATGAACAAAGTTATTACTTATGCAAATAAAGTAATAGCTGCCGGCTATCAATTAGCAGGCCCGGGCAAATACTTTGATAATTTCTCCTGGAACAATTCAACCCTTAGCCAGGAAATTATATTAGGTTTAGTTAATACATCCACAAATGCCCCTGCCAATGCACACAATCGGTGGCGGATGGTTATGCACTACAACCAAAGCCCAAGCGGTTGGAACGGTTTTACCACGCTTGCTGATTTTTACAAAACATTTGAACCTAAAGATGAGCGTATAGGCGGATCATATCCGGGTTTAACTAACCTAAACGGTTTAACAACCGGGTTTTTACTGGGGCAGCAATATGGGCCCGGCCATGTTGCCTTAACGCAAAGAAACGGTTCTCCGTTAATTTTTACACCCAATGTTGATTTAAATTATTCTACAGAAGCCCAAGGCATCAGGGTGATCAAATACTTTCCACAACCAAAAGCTGATGGTTCTGTAAATGATGATTATGCAACCAATACGTATGTTATTTTGCGGTATTCAGATGTATTGTTAATGAAAGCTGAAGCTATTATGCGGGGAGGAACTGATCCTAACGGACAAACCGCACTTGCAATAGTTAACAACATTAGAACAACACGCGGGGCAAGTGAATTAACCGCACTTGATGCCAAAGCTTTACTGGCTGAAAGAGGCCGCGAATTGTATTGGGAAGGCTGGAGAAGGAATGACCAGATTAGGTTTGGAACATTTAATGATCCCGTTGACCAGCGGCCTTCGGTATCTGATAAATCACGTACTGTTTACCCAATTCCACAACGTGCAGTTGATTCTAACCCAAACCTTACACAAAACGCAGGCTATTAACAGGCCTCATTTAAAAATCAAAGTTAACTACATGCTTCTTTTATGCCGGTAAAAACAGTAAGTGTATTTGTATGACTTAAATTATAGTGCTAAAAGAAGTATTGTTGATACAGGATTTGTAACAGGGCGGTTTAGCATTTAGTCATTAATTTTTATTTCTAAATATTTTAAACGTAGCGGCTAAAATCGCTACGTTTATTGTTATATATGATGTTGAAAAAGATTTTGATTTATGTTTTTGCCGTTTTATGGTTTGCTTTCTCCGCTTGTCGTTCCGGTAAAAAGAACACTTTATTTACCTTGCAGGATAACGGCGAAACAGGTATTGATTTTGTAAACACCGTTACTGAAACCAACCAAACCAACGTGTTTACCTTCCGTAACTTTTACAACGGCGGCGGTGTGGCCATTGGCGACGTAAACAATGACGGGCTAAACGATGTATTTTTAACTTCCAACCAAAACGGCAACCAGCTTTACCTAAACCAGGGCAACTGGAAATACAAAAAAGTAACCGACCAGGCAGGTGTTAAAGGCACCAAATACTGGAGCACCGGCGCAACCATGGTGGATATCAATGGTGATGGCTGGCTGGATATTTACGTTTGCCACAGCGGCAATAAGCCGGGGGACTTGCGCGGCAACGAACTCTTCATCAACCAGCACAACAGCACTTTTAAAGAGGAAGCCGAAAAGTACGGTTTGGTTGACGGCGGCTTATCTACCCAAGCCATTTTTTTTGATCTGGACAATGACGGCGACTTGGATTGCTTCGTTTTAAACAATTCTTTCCGGCCAATCGGTTCTTTTGATTTTAGCTCTAATTTGAGAAGCGTGGTTGATAAACAGGGCGGCGCACGTTTGTACCGAAATGATAACGGCCACTTCACCAACATCACCAAAGAAGCCGGCATTTACTCCAGCGATATTGGCTTTGGCCTAGGTGTTTCGGTGGTTGATATTAACCAGGACGGCTACCCGGATATTTATGTTTCCAATGATTTTTTTGAACGCGATTATTTATACATCAACCAAAAAAACGGAACTTTTAAAGAAGATATCCAAGCAGAAACCGGCCATTTAAGTTTGGCTTCGATGGGTTCTGATATTGCAGACATCAACAACGACGGCCAGTACGATATTTTTACCACCGAAATGTTGCCCGAAGGCGATCTGCGGTTGAAAAAGATGACTTCTTTTGAATCATACGATGTAACCAAGCTAAAACAACACGATGGCTATTATAACCAGTTTATGCAAAACTGTTTGCAGTTAAACAACGGCGACAATACTTTTTCTGAAATTGCTTTTGCCAGCGGTGTTGCCGCTACGGATTGGAGTTGGGGCGCTTTAAGTTTTGATATGAACAACGACGGCTGGAAAGATATTTTTGTTTCCAACGGGATTTATAAGGATTTGACCGACCAGGATTACATCGAGTTTTTGGGCAACCGCGAAAACATGGACAAAGTGAGCGAGAAAAAGAAGTTTAACTTTCGTGATTTTACGGATAAAATGAAATCAACGCCAATTCCAAACTACGGCTTTTTGAATAACCATAACCTCACTTTTACAAACAAAGCTACAGATTTTGGCCTGGATCAGCCTTCGTTTAGCAACGGTGCTGCTTATGCCGACCTGGATAACGACGGCGATAACGATTTGGTGGTGAACAACGTAAACATGCCGCCCTTCATTTATAAAAACAATACCGATAAAAACAGCAACCACTACTTGCAGGTAAAGCTGCGGCAGGAAGGCTTAAACCGTTTTGGCATCGGCACAACCATCAAAACATTCAACAAAAACACTTCCCAAATTTATTATAACCAGTCAACGCGAGGTTTCCAAAGTTGTACCTCGCCCAATTTATTAACCATTGGTTTGGGCAGAAATACGATGGTTGACTCGGTACAAATTATTTGGCCGGGCGGCAAATACCAAACCGTTAAAAATTTGAAAGCCAACAAATGCTACACGTTTTACGGCAAAAATGCCACTGCCCAGTACAATTTTAAAAAAACACCGGTAAAAACAGTATTGAAAGAGACCACCAAAATCTTGTTCGACAGCATCCCAAAACATACCGAAGATGACTTTATTGATTTTGATAACGAGAAGCTGATGCAGCAGCGGCTTTCGATGGAAAACCCATTTATGGCTGTTGGCGACATCAACAAAGATGGTTTGCAGGATTTTTATTTTGGCAGTTCTAAAGGCACGGCAGCCTCCATTTATATGCAGCAAAAAAGCGGGAAGTTTAAAAAGTACATTCCAAAGGATTTTGAAAAGCAATCGTACTTAGAAACAGCAGGTGCAGCCTTCGGCGATTTTGACGGAGACGGCGACGAGGATTTAATCATTGGCATTGGCGGAAATGAGGACGAAGCAGGCACGCCCATTTACTTTCCCCGTTTTTTTGAGAACGATGGCAAAGGCAATTTCCACCGAAATGTAGAAAAAACCCTTCATGCTGCTGTAAATGCTTCCGTGGTTATCGCCTGCGATTATGATAAAGATGGCGATTTGGATTTGTTTGTTGGCGGCAGAAGCGTTCCCGGCACTTATGGTTCGTCGCCCAATTCTTATGTTTTCCAAAACGATGGCACAGGTCATTTTAAAGATGTTTCTAAAGAAGTTTTAGGCGGAAATACCAAGTTGGGAATGGTTACAGCAGCAAAATGGGTGGATATTGATAAAAACGGTTACCCGGATTTGATCATCGCCGGCAACTGGATGGGCATCAAAAAACTGATGAACAACCACGGGAAATTTACCGAAGACAAGCAACTTGAAAATTACAAAGGCTTATGGTGCAGTTTGGAAGTTGCCGATGTGGATGGCGACGGCAATTTGGATATTATTGCCGGTAACCTCGGTTTAAACTCCAAATTTCGTGCTTCTGCTACCGAGCCGATGAAGATTTACATCAAAGATTTTGACGGAAACGGAACGCGCGAATGTGTTACTTCGATGTACAAAACCGACCACATAGAATACACACTGAATATGCGCCAGGATTTGGTTGGGCAAATGCCTTTGTTTAAAAAGCGTTTTTTACGGTACGAAAATTATGCCGGCAAACCATTTAAAGAGGTTTTTACAGAGGATATGCTAAACCAGGCCGAAACACATGAAGTGAACAATCTCGCTTCGGCAATTTTTGTTAATGATGGCAAAGGACATTTTAACTGCAAGCCTTTTCCTTTTCGCGCACAATTATCCTGCATCAACACCATTTTATGTGATGACATCAGCAATAACGGCACAAAAACCATGATGATGGGCGGTAACTTTTACGGTTTCAAACCCGAGATTGGCCGTTTGGATGCCAGTTACGGGCTTTTTTACCAATACAATAAAAACGGTTTTACTTATGCAGAACCGGCAAAAAGCGGTTTAAAATTAAACGGACAAGTGCGTTCATCTTTAATCATCAAAAACAATAAAGGTGGCAAATATTATCTTTTTGGGATCAACGACGAGCCTTCGAAAGCATTTCAACTCAATAATTAGGATGCTTCTTTTAGCACATAAAAATTGGCAAATGGCTATTAGCTATCAGCCGTCAGCTATCCGCTATGAACTATCAACAATTTGCCATGATCGATTTTTAGGCATAAAAGAAGCATCAGTACCGTAAATAAAACTTGAACAAACCGTAAAATTAATAGCAATACATGCAACGATATTTATTGATCTTGGGTTTACTGTTACTGGTTTGCTGCTCCTGCAACAAGCAAAAAGCCGGCGAAACGGTATTTAAGCTGTTGCCGCCTTCCCAAACCCACATCAATTTTGTTAATAAAAACACGGCTACCGATTCGGTTAACATCTTGGATTACCTGTATTTCTACAACGGTGCCGGTGTTGCTTCGGCCGATTTTAACAACGATGGTTTGGCCGATCTGTATTTTGTATCAAACCAGAAATCCAACAAACTGTACTTGAACAAAGGCAATTTAAAATTTGAAGACATCACTACAAAAGCAGGCGTAGCCGGAACCGGAAACTGGAAAACCGGCGTAACCATAGTTGATATCAACAACGACGGCTATAAAGATATTTACGTTTCAGTTGTTGCCAATTACAAAGGTTTTAAGGGGAAAAACCAGTTGTACATCAACAACCATGACCTCACTTTTACCGAAAGCGCGGCCAAGTACGGGCTTGATTTTGCCGGTTTTTCTACCCAGGCTTCATTTACCGATTATGATAAAGACGGTGATTTGGATATGTTCCTACTCACGTCATCCGTCCATAGTAACGATACGTATGGCGATTCTACCCAGCGTTTTAAATACAGCCATGATGCCGGCGATCATTTATTTAGGAACGATAAAGGGCATTTTACCGATGTAACCAAGTCTTCTGGTATTTATGCCGCGCCAATTGGCTACGGTTTAGGCGTGAGTGTGGGCGATTTGAACAACGACGGCTGGGACGATATTTATGTGAGCAACGATTTTTTTGAGCAGGATTATTATTACGTAAACCAACACAACGGTACTTTTAAAGAGCAGTTAAAAAGCGCCTTCGGCCATACCAGTTTGTTTTCGATGGGCAATAGTTTGAACGATGTGAATAAAGATGGCCAGTTGGATGTGCTGACGACCGATATGCTGCCCGAAAACATCAAAGACCTGAAATCAACCATCAACGATGAGCCGCTGGATATTTACAACCAGGAAGTAAACAGTGGTTTTTATTATCAGTACTCTAAAAACTGCCTACAAATAAATGTGGCCAACGGCAAAAAGTTTATGGACATGGGCTTATACGCTGGTGTTTCGGCAACGGATTGGACTTGGTCGCCGTTGGTGCAGGATTTTGATATGGACGGGCGCAAAGATTTGTTTTTCTCGAACGGCATCAAAAAACGCCTCAACGATATGGATTACCTCAAGTATCTGGGCGAGCCGGGCTTTACCAGAGACTTTTTGGCAAACCGGCGTTTTGACCGGGATAAGATTGACAAGATGCCGGGCGGTGCCGTCCATAATGTTTTTTATCACGGCGAAGCTAACTTAAAATTCGCTGATATTTCTGGCACAAATGATATGAACGAGCCAACTATTTCTGCCGGTTCTGTTGCGGTTGATTTGGATAATGACGGCGATTTGGAAATTGTTACCAATAATATGGACAGTCCCGCTTCTTTGTATCAAAACACAACAATAGAAAACCATGCGCAAAACAAGCCTGCTTTTCTCAGCTTCAATCTAAAATTTAAGACAAACAATGTGGATGCAATTGGTGCGAAACTGTTTCTAAAATCAGGAAACACGGTTGACCATCAAGAAAAACAAACCAGCAACGCTTTTGAAAGCGGACAAAGCCCGGACTTGCTGTTCACCTTTCCCGGCCGAGAAAAACCGTCGGAGTTGTTGGTTATTTGGCCGGATAATTCTTATCAAACCATTCACCAATTTAAATTCAACCAAAAAACGACGTTGGTTTATGATGCCAAGCAGGTAAAAACGATGGATAATTTAGGAGCTTTGCTTCAGCAATTTTTAAAACCAGCCGAAAAATTTACCGATAAACAAAGCACGGCAACGTTGCTGGCCGATGTAAAAACCTTTGATACGCCCGATTTTAACTACTACTATTTGTTGCCGCATTCGTATTTGCCGCACACGCCGGCCATTGCAGTTGCCGATATTAACCACGATGGTTCTGATGCCATTTACGTTGGCGGAATAGCAGGAGAGGAAAAGTATTTGCTGGTAAACGATGCAAAAGGAGGATTTAAAAAAGTTGCTGTTCCTGCTTTTAACCAGTTACCGGAAGCTGCCGATACCGATGCACAATGGCTTGATGTAAACCAGGACGGCCTGTTGGATTTGATTGTTGCCACCGCTAACCATCCGTTTTTGGAAAATGATAAAACGATGCCGCCACGATTGTACATCAACAAAGGCAATAATAAATTTATGTATCAGCCACTGCCAAAATTGCCGGGGTACTTCACCAAAATGTTTTTGTACGATTTTAACAATGATGGTTTAAAAGATGTATTCCTCACCAAAAGTATTTCCTTTCGGGATTATACTGCACCTGCACATCAAGTGATCTTGCTGAATACCGGAAAGGGAAATTTTGAAATTGCGGCAAAAACGAAGTACCAGCAAATTACGAGCATTCCGTATATCACAGATGTTGTTTCGGCAGATATTGACCGCAACGGAAAACTGGATTTGGTGATTACAGCAGAATGGCAGCCGATCCAAATATTTTTGAACGATGGCAAACAGCTTTCAAAATTCAAGCTGCCGGTTTTAAACAATTTAAAAGGCTGGTGGCAAACGGCTGTTGCTGCTGATGTGGACAAAGATGGAAAATTGGATTTGATAGCCGGAAACTGGGGTTTAAACAATAAATACAACGTTACCGCCGAAACACCGCTTTTTGCCTACAACAACGATGTTGACCGCGAAGGCAAGAATGATTTGATCCTGTCTTACAATTTTCAAGGCAAATATTATCCTTTCCGGCCAAAAAACGATTTGGAGCAGGAATTGCCGTACATCAAGAAAGAATGGTTGAGTTTCCAGAAAATGGCGGATAAAACAACTGATGAAATTTTTAAAGACCGGCTGGATGAAACACACAAACTAACCGCCAACATCTTCAGCAGTATTTTTATCAGCGATATTTTACATGCAAAAACTTACCGGGAATTGCCTTATCCTTATCAGCAGGCACCCATTCGTTCAATGGTTTCGATGCCAAATAGTGGGTTGTTGATCAACGGAAATTTTTGGGGCGTAATTCCTTTTGAAGGAAAATACGATGCTTTGGGCTTGGCTGGTTTAAGTTATGATGCCAGGCAAAAACAATTTTTGGCACCAAATTATTGGGTCAGCCCAGCCTTTAACTTTGAGGAAGTAACATATTTGTATCCCATCAAAACAAAAAATACAAGTTTTATGCTGCTCATGACTTACGAAGGGAACCTGTTGTTGGTGCATTAGCCAATGCTTCTTTTATTAGCATAAAATTGGTGTTGAAGTCTTTTTAAAATTTATGCCGGTAAAAGAAGCATCAATAATCAAAATTGATGCCGCTGAAATAAAACTAAAAAATTGGATAGTAAATTATGGTAACCCATTTTGCCGTATCGCTTTCTTCGGATCGGTCGGTAATTAACGATTCAAAAGGCATGGCCGGCGAAACCAGGTTATGGTCTTTTTTGTACTTTTCCAGTTGGCTAAAAGCATTACGCGTGGTATTTAGTCCGCCTTTTACGGTTGTTTCCAAAATATTTCCGCCTAAAACCATTTTGTTAATTACCATATTTTTTGGTGGATGAATCGCTTTATTCACCGGTATACCAACCATCACTTCGTACTTTTTAAAATCGGTTTGATGCACGTTGAGCATTGGCGCATCGGTTTCTTTGGCTTTCTGTTTGCGGATTTCCTGCTTCAATTGATCAACCAAACTGTAAACCTGCCTCATTTCCGGATATTGCTGTGTTACAATATGGATGGCCAAAATGGTCGAATCTTTCACTTTGCTAACCCGCACGTCCATTTTGTAAATGTTTCGGTCATTTTCTATAAAACGCTTAAAATGGAGCAAAATAGCGTTCATGTCTTTTTTAACCCGCTTCATTTGCAAATAAGCAGTAAAACGGCTAATTGGGTTTAAACTGCTCGTTTTAACGCTGTTCCAGTTCAGCTTTACTTTATCCGCATCGGTAGCAATAAAAGAAAGCTGCGTGTTTAGGCTGAGGTCAGGATTGCTGATCAGCAAAACCACATCATCATTGTTAAGTTGTTTTATTGTGTACAAATGGTTGTGGTATTGGTATTCAAAATCCGAAGCAGCAGTTCCGGGCCACCACTTTTTCCACTCTTTTTGGTACGCTAAAAACTGAAAAGCATGTGCATCACTCGTATTTACGGTGATATTATTGATTGAAATTTCGGTTGGAATTAAAAAATACACACCTGCCAAAATAAGGACGAGCAGTAAAAACAGGCCGGCAAAAATTCTTTTCAGCATAAACAGCAACAATGTTTTTAGGATAGAAATGAAGCAAGCACCAGTTTTAGATACTTGCCATGTAGCATAATCAATAATAATAATTTAACTGCGAATTACCGTTTTTTAGGTGATAAAAGAAGTATCAACAATTTGTAACGCATCAATTTGGGGATTGAAGAAATGATGCCAGTTCAGCGAGTTTGCCAGCCAAAACCACAGCACAAACAGCAGGGATGTTATAAACAGTAAAGCATTTCGTAAACGTTTGCTGGATTTTTAAATTTCCTAATATTGTGATACCAAAAATTTCTTGCCTAACTTAGCCCAACCAATTATTTAATAATCTGAAGCAACATTAATTAATCGTACAAAGTATTAATTATAAACCTGCCTTTTATGCCTGTAGCAAATCCATGAAAAAAATTGCATTCGTTTTATTTCTTTTAAACCTGCTTCAGCCCAAACTTTTCGCTCAAAACATTAATCCCTGGCGTATCACCGCCGATAAAATTGATCCTGCAAATTATTTTGGCGTTACCGTTGCCAATGGCATGATCGGGATTGTTTCTTCCCCCGAACCTTTTAAAGTGAAAAATGTGGTGCTGGCCGGGGTTTACGATCAGTACGGCCGCGGCCGAGTGAGCAATTTCCTCAATAGTTTTAACTTGTTGAACATGAATTTGGACATCAACGGAAAGCGTTTGGATGCCAAAGCCGCCAGCAATATGCAGCAGCAACTGGATATGCAGCATGCTTCTTTTACCACTACTTTTTTGTACGCTGATGACGCAACTGTAAAATACACTTACTATTCTTTGCGCCAGTTGCCGTTCACAGTTTTGATGGATATTTCCATCACGGCGAAAAAAGACATCACCATTACCCCGGCCAGCGTAATGGAAGCGCCGGATGCTTTGCGCGAAGTGCAGAATTATTATAACGAGATTGACCGGCCGCACGTAACCTTAAAACTGCTTACTTCTACGGCCAAAAGCCCTACCGGGAAGTTACAATTGTGCGCTTCTACCAGTTTTTTGTTTAATGAACCGCACGGGCAAGAGCCAGCCGTAATCCACGAAATGTGGGACAGCAATATGCACCAGATGAAATTCAGCAAAAGTTTGAAGGCCGGCGAAACTTATACTTTTTCGGTGGTTGGTTCCTCCATTACTTCTGCCCACCACGATGACCCGCTGAACGAAGCCGAACGCTTAACCATTTTTGCCCGGTTGGAAGGACACGACCGCTTGCTGAAATTTCATAACCAAGCCTGGGACGAGTTATGGAAAAGCGATATTAAAATTGAAGGCGACGCGCAAACTCAGCAAGATGTGCACAGTATGTTGTACCATTTGTATTCGTTTTCCCGCGCCGGAACTGCTTTTTCGCCTTCGCCGATGGGGCTTTCGGGCTTGGGTTATAACGGACATGTTTTTTGGGACACCGAAGTTTGGATGTACCCGGCCTTGCTGGTTCTGCATCCGGAGATTGCCAAATCATTGGTCGAATATCGTTTTGAACGGTTGGAAGCCGCCCGCAAAAATGCTTTTTCCCACGGTTTTAAAGGGGCGATGTTTCCATGGGAAAGTGCCGGGACAGGTGTAGAAGAAACGCCGGTTTGGGCTTTGAGTGGTCCTTTTGAGCATCACATCACAGCCGATGTGGCCAACGCAGCCTGGAATTATTACTGCGTAACACAAGATAAAACCTGGCTGCGCGAACGGGGCTGGCCGATACTTTCTGCTGCAGCCGATTTTTGGGCAAGCCGCGTAGAAAGAAACGGAAACGGGCATTTCGACATCAAAAATGTAGTAGCAGCCGATGAATGGGCAGAAAACGTGGATAACAACGCTTTTACCAACGCAGCGGCAAAAGTAAACCTGCAAAACGCAGCGGCAGCAGCTAAATTATTAGGGTTTCCGGCTAATGCAGATTGGGCTTTGGTGGCTCAAAATATCCCGATTTTGAAAATGGCAAACGGCGTAACGCAAGAACATGCTTCCTATCATGGCGAAGGGATTAAACAGGGCGATGTAAACTTGTTGCCTTATCCGCTTAAAGTAATTACGGAACCTGCGCAAATCAAAAAAGACCTGAGTTATTATGAAACGCGAATTCCGAATGAAGGGACACCGGCCATGACGCAAGCTATTTTTGCCTTGTTGTATGCGCGCTTGGGCAATGGGGAAAAGGCTTATCATTGGTTTAAAGAATCTTATGAGCCAAACTTAGTTCCACCTTTCCGCGTAATCGCAGAAACGAAAGGCGGGACAAACCCTTATTTTGCCACAGGTGCAGGCGGGATTTTACAAAGTTTGCTGATGGGTTTTGGCGGGTTAGATATCACGCCAAATGGTATTACGCAAGTTAAAAGCAAGCTTCCTGCTAAATGGAAATCGTTGACGATTACAGGTATCGGCCCGGAACATAAAACTTATATGGTTAAGTAAAATTGAAAAAGCAATTTTCCATATTCACTCCAATTGTTTGCCTGCTTCTTTTATCGGGCAAATTTTTATCTAATTTTTGAATGAGCATGAAACGCCTTCTTTTTTTTATAGCAGGAATTATTGTTTTATCCTCCTGCAAAAAAAACGACTACAAACAAATCCTGCACGACCCAGCAATGTACAGCCGAACCGTGCACGAATTGAACGGTATTGTGATGGGCAATAACTTTACGCCGGTTGTTGCTTCCAGAAACTACGCTTATGCCAATATTGCTGCTTATGAAGTAATTGCTGCTGGAAACCCGCAACATTATACTTCGCTATGCGGCCAGTTAAATGGCTTAAAAGAAGTGCCAAAACCCGCAGCAGGCGAAAAAATAGATTTTGAATATGCTGCATTATTGGCTTTTTGCGGCGTTGGGCAAGCGGTTACTTTCCCTGAAGGAAGCATGCAATATTATACTGATAGTTTGCATACGATGGCCAAAGAACACGGGATGCCCAGCGAAATGATTGCCGCATCCGAAAGTTATGCCAAACAGGTTACCGCTGCGATTGTAAAATGGAGCAAAGGCGATAATTATTTAAAAACCCGCAGTGCTTCAAAGTATTCGGTCAAAAGCAATATTTCAGGCCGGTGGATACCAACGCCGCCTTCGTATGCAGCAGCAGTAGAGCCGCATTGGCAGCAAATTAGGCCGATGTTGATGGATAGTGCCAGTCAGTTTCGGGTTCCGCCGCCACCAGTTTATAATGTACGTGATAAAAACAGTAAGTATTACCAGGAAGTGAAATACATGCTGAACGTTACCGGCAAACTAACGCCCGAGCAAAAGGAAATTGCCGATTTTTGGGACGATAACCCAGGGAAATTAAATGTGTTGGGCCATGTACAGTACATCACCAAAAAGTTTTCGCCGCCCGGACATTGGATGAGCATTGCCGGAATTGCTGCCCAAAATGCCAAAGCTGATTTCCCGACCACGGTTTACGGTTTTGCCAAAACTTCGATTGCTTTGTTTGATGCCTTTATCCAATGCTGGGACGCCAAATATTTTTACAATACTGCCCGACCGGAAACCGTAATCACGAAATTTTTTAATGCCGATTGGCGCCCACATTTGCAAACGCCGCCTTTTCCCGAATATACTTGTGGCCACTCTACCATTTCATCGGCTGCTGCCGAAGCATTAACGAGTGTTTACGGCGATCATTTAGCTTACCGTGATACTTCGGAACTGGAGTTTGGCATCAAAAGCCGCATGTTCAAATCCTTTTATGCGGCTGCCGAAGAAAACAATTGGGCGCGCTTTTACGGCGGTTTGCACTTTCATAATTCCTGTATCGTTGCCCATGCGTATGGAAAAAAAGTTGGCGATTTGGTGGTGGATAAATTGGTGATGAAGAAGTAGGGAAGACGGTTGTTATCAAATTTATGCCGGTAAAAGAAGTATCAGGTTACTGGGTAAATTATGATAACAAGCAAGAATTGTAGGGGTTTTGGCTAAAGCTTGTGCCTGTTTGCTAACCCCCGGCCTAAAGGCTGGGGCAATATACCCAAAGCTTATCTTACAGGTTTTTTTACAATTTCCCCGGCCTTTAGGCCGGGGATAAAAAATGATGGCATTGGCTTTAGCCAAAAAAACAATGAAATTTAAACCACCCTAAACCCTAAACTTAAATTTTATCCGATAAAAGAAGCATCGGTAATTTAAGGATTGACATGATACCGGTTCATTAAATCCAGCAAAACACCATTTGTCCAGCCGAAACCGTCCTGTAAAGGATATTCTCCGCCGCCTGCTTTCACGTCCGTGTCCAGCACATTGTACTTTTCCATCAGCTTTCCGGTTTGCTCAAAAACACGGTTGTTAATGACGATCCATCTTTCGGCAACCTCTTTGGCCAGCTCTTTTTGCTGGTATTTTTCCAGGCCGTCAATCGCCATGTATTCCAAAGGTGCCCAGGCGTTTGGCGCGTCCCATTGCTGGCCTGTACGGTTAACGGTACTAACCAAACCTCCAGATTTTAAAAACTTGGTTTTTAATTTTTGCGCTACACTTTCCGCCTGGGTTTTTGAAGCCAGCCCAAACGCCAAAGGAAAAACGCCGGCAAGGGTTTCAACCGGAGAAACCTGCTGCAGCTTCCAGTTGTAATCCATAAACCAGCCTGCCTTTTCATCCCAGCAATAAGCTAAAATTGCTTTTTTCCGTTCTGCGGCTTTGGCTTGATAGTACTGTTTTTGCGCCGTATTTCCTTGTAAAGCATACGATTGTGCAATTACGGTTTCCAAATGGTACAGCAAACAGTTCAAATCAACCGGAATAATATGGGTAGTTTGAATCGTTTCCAGTTTGCCGGAAGCATCAAACCAACGGCTGCTAAAATCCCAACCGGAAGCAGCGGCGGCACGGATATTATGGTAAAAATCAGGCAGTTTTTGTTTGGTCAATTTGGCTGCTGCCACATCTTGTTTGTATGATTCTTCCCGCGGTTGGTCGCTCGTGTCCCAGTAACGGTTTAATAAAGTCCCGTCATTTAGCCTTACCAAAGTTTTAAAAGCTTGACCGTTTTTTAAATTGTTCGTGCCGCTCATCCAGTATGCGTATTCTTTCAAAAGCTCGGGCTGGTAATGCACTAAAACGGTATCGCTTTCAATTTTTGCCAGCAAACTAACCATCATGGCAAAAAACGGCGGTTGCGAACGGGTTAAATAATAAGTCCGGTTTCCGTTGGGGATAAAGCCAAAATGGTCAATCAGGTAAGCAAAATTGTCCACCATATTTTTGATCAACTGGTTTTTGTGGCTTTGTTTTAAACCCAGCATCGTAAAATAAGAATCCCAATAATAAACTTCCCTGAAACGGCCGCCGGGAACAATAAAATCGTGTGGCAGCGCAATCAAAGAAGAATAGGGAGGAACTATGTTGTGTTTTCGGTACAACACCTGCCACAAGGTATCAATATGTTCGCGGATACCGGCTTTAACATCGCTCGTAAAATTATTGCTGCCGCTTCCGGGCGCGGTAAAGTAAGCGTCTACAAATTGTTTCAGGTCGAAATCCGGTTTGTTTTTTTGCTGGTTGTAAGCTTTTAAAATAATTGCAGGGTCTTGTTTTGGGAGGGCATCAACAAAAGTTTTATTATCAGGATAAACGCCTGAAAGCTGCACCGCCTGAAACAAGCCCGGAAACAATTGTGCCGGTGAAAGTTGCTGTGCATGGGCAACCGCAAAAAATAAACAGGCAATGCTTAGGGTAAAAAACTTTTTCATGGTTGTAGCTTTAGGCAAGTGCAAATTTACAAACCTGTTTTAATTTCTTCCTGCCCATTTCCCGGATGCTTCTTTTAGCACCTAAAAATCAGTGTGGTTTGTAGTAAGTTTACAGCCCGAAATTATGGTGGTAAAAGAAGCATCAACAATTTAAGGTTTTAGAGCTGGTAAACCACGGCTTCATAAGGGCGCAGTTTGGCATCTTGCGCAGGTTCGGCGTAATTCCCCAACAATACTTTTGCTTTGGCCAGGTCAATCCCTGTGTTTACTACAGCCGCTTTATTTTTAAAATTGAGGAGGACGAGCAGTTTTTTGCCGTTGTACTCGCGGGTATAAGCATAAACGTTGGGGTTGCTTTTGTCAAGCAAAGTGTATTTGCCATAAACCAGTACCGGGTTGTCTTTTCTAAGTTTTACCACTTTTCTGAAGTAGTTTAAGCAACTGTTCGGGTCTTTGTCTTCTGCCGAAGCATTGATCGTTTTGTAATTTGGGTTAATTTTTAACCACGGCGTTCCGGTAGTAAAACCTGCATTTGCCGAACCGTTCCAGGGAAAAGGCGTACGGCTGTTATCGCGGTTTTCTTTTCCGGCCAATTGCAAAAATTGCTTCAGGTCGCCGCCGGTGTTTTCCATATGCTGGTATTCGTTCCGTAAAGCAATGTCGTTATAATCTTCTATTTTGGTGAAACCGGCATTGGTCATCCCCAGTTCATCACCATTGTAAACATAAGGTGTGCCACGCATGGTCAATAAAAATGTGTTCAACATTTTTGAGGAAACTTCCCTAAATTCCGGGCTGTCGTTACCAAACCTGCTTACCAACCTGGCTTGGTCGTGGTTGGCCAAAAAGATAGACAACCAGCCTTTTTTGGCAAACGCGCTGTCCCATCTGCTGAAAACGTTTTTTAATTCCAACAAACTGTAACCGTTGGCCTTAGCAACGCTAACGCCATCAAAAGCATAAGCCATATTGAGTTCGTGGCGGTCGGCATCTACCATATCATGTGCATCTTGCAAGGAGTTTCCGGCACCTTCTGCTACGCTCATCAGGTTGTACTTGCTGTAAATCTCGCGGTTCATTTCCTTTAAATAATCGTGCAAGTGCGGACCGATGGCATAATACTTCATAAAATTTTGTCCGTTCACTGGTATTTTCGGAAAAGTAGTGTCTTTTGCCGCAAACTGATAAGCATCCATGCGGAAACCGTCAATCCCTTTGTCTGCCCAAAACTTCATGATGCTGTACACTTCCTGCCTTACTTTCGGGTTTTCCCAGTTCAAATCCGGCTGCTGGACAGAAAAATAGTGCAGGTAATAAGCATTGGTGAGCGAATCGTATTTCCAGGCATCGTGGTTTACATCAAACAAACTGTAACGGTAGGGCGGTTTGCCCCGTTCTGCATTCCACCAGTGGTAATAATTACGGTAAGGGTTGCTGCGCGAGCTACGCGATTGTTTAAACCATTCGTGCTGGTTGCTGCTGTGGTTCACCACCAAATCCATTACCAGCTTTATGCCGCGTTCGTGCATTCCTTTCAGCATTTTGTCAAAATCGCCCATCGTACCAAATTCTTTCATGATGTTGCGGTAATCGCTCACATCGTAACCATTGTCTGTGTTTGGGGAAGAATAAACCGGGTTGAGCCAAACGGTATTGATGCCCAAGCTTTTGATATAATCCAATTTAGAAGTGATGCCGTTCAAATCGCCTACGCCATCGCCATTGCTGTCTTTAAAACTTCGGGGATAAATCTGGTAAACCACGGCTTCTTTCCACCAATTCTGATCGGCGGCAGAAGTGTTTTTTTGGTTTTGGCTCTTGTTATCTGCCTGTTTGCAAGCATTTAAAGCAAACAGGAGCAAAAATAAAACGGCAGTTGAACGGGTAATTGGATGGTTCATTGAGATTGAGGATTGATTGAAGCGAAGTTATATTATTTATTGTACTATTTGCGCAGGATAGGTTAAGCAAGCAAATTCCGTTTATTTTCAATGCTTCTTTTACCACATAAAAATCATTGGTTTGTGTCGCTTTTTTTAACGGTGAAGTTGTTTCAACTTTTTTATAAGAAGAAAGGATAGAAATCAATTCATCCCCCTAACCCCCTTCAAAGGGGGAAGCCTGTCGCTTACCTTTTTAACGGTTATAAGTTGGAGATAAACAGGTTGGAGATGAAAAGGTATACGCCCTGGCCCTCTTCCCCCTTTGAAGGGGGTTAGGGGGATGACCTTAATTTTTACTTGATAAAAGAAGCATTTGGAAATAAGTTTAAACAAATTAATATAAATACCAATACCAAAAAAACAGGCATAAAAGAAGTATCATCGGTTTTTGTAATGAAGGACAGGTTTTTTCCGGCCTTTTCAGCAGCAGCATTTCCTTTTCAGCCTTTTGGTATTTCGATGCCTTCTTTGGCAAATTCGGTGTAAATATCGCTCATCACGCTGCTTTTTAAACTTAAATAACGGGTAATCTCTGCAGCCCAAAACCAGGCCCTAAACTCAATTGCTTTCTCGCCAAAGTTGTTTAAAAAGATAGAGGGCTCGGGCGTTTTCATGATGTCTTCCCGGTTGGTGATCACTAAACGGAGGATCTCTTCAACTTTCAGCACATCTGACCCGTAAGCAACCCGCACCAAAAGTTCGACCCGGCGGTTGTTGTTGTTCAGCGTCCAGTTTACCACATGCTGCGATATCAGGTCGCCGTTTGGCACAATCAGTTCCGAACCGTCTCCGCACTCGATTTTACTGGAGCGGATGCCTATTTCTTTAATCGTGCCGGATTTCCCGCTCACTTCAATAATATCGCCTACCTGTACCGGTTTTTCTACCGCCAGGATGATGCCCGATACTAAGTTGTTCACGATGTTTTGCAAACCAAAACCGATACCTACGCCCAAGGCACCGATGATGATCGTTACGCGGTCCATCGGGATTCCGGCTGCCGTTATCGCCACAAAAAAACCAACCACAAATACCGTTAAACGGATCAGCAAAATGGAAGATCTGGTTTTTTTGGCCTGCGGCGTAAGCCAGGTTTGCTGTTCGGGGTTATCAAAAAAATAACTGATGACGCGGGCAAGCAAACCGGATATCCAGATGATGACCATAAAAATCAGCACGCTGCGGAACGTAAAGGCCGTACTGCTGAACTTGTAAGGACGGTTTAAAAAATCACTGGCCTCATCATAAATATAATCATCAATGGTGAGGTTTTTGGCCAAAGCAACCAGCCAAAGCAAAGCCGCCGCTTTAATCATATTTGCTTTGATTTTTGTTTGTAAGGTATTAAAATCAAAGTAAGAAGACACGTTTTTACTTTTGTCCGCTTTCCCGGCTTCCAACTGTAAAAACAGGCCCTCCATTACTATTTGCACCAACAAATAAAAGCCCATGGCCAGGCAAAGGTTTAAGGTACTGGTAACGCCCACTATTTTGGCCAGGCTAAACCTTCCTGCGATGTTTAACAAAACCGATATTGCCTGCAAAGCGATAAACACTTTTAATAGGGCATCGGTATATGGCGGATAAGCTGTTGAAGAATTTTCTAACTGCTTGATTAACCTGAGTGCCCGATAAATAATAAAGGCAGACAGCAGCAACAGGATGATGCGGTCGGCATAAGTTATTTGGATCAATAAACTGCTGATACAATAAATTATGGCCACTAAAAACAGCATGGCCCAAAAGCTGAACAAGGGTTTTGGCCAATAATTTTTGATCAGCAAGCCAATAGAAGCCATCATGACCAGGAGCATGGTATGCGAAAATACCTGTGCAGGATGGTCGTAAAAGTAAGGCGACAGGATGCTGGCCACGGTAAGGGCCGACAGAATCGGGTGTTTTACGATGTAATGGGTTTGGTTGAAAATGCTTTGGTAGCCTTGGTTCAGCTTCCTGATTTTTTGCCTGCTGTGGATGATCCAAATTAAAAAGCCGATCAGCAACAGCACGCTGATGATATGCGGCCAGTAGTTTGATTTGCTGGTGAAAAAGTACCTGTACAGCCTTGTATTAAGCTTGTAGGTTTTGACCAGGGCAGAATCCAAACGGTTTTTGCTTTCTTTTTGGTGCATGTCCCAAATAAAGCCATACTCGTTTGTCATGGCCTTGACCGTAAACTCATGGATCCTGAGGTCAATCCGGTCGTCCAGGTCAATCATCAAAATAGAAAGCGAGGAAACCCTGTTTTCCAACAGCCCGATTTTAATCATTGATTTTTCGGTGCTGCTATCTAAGCCTGCCCACTTTTTTTCCAACGCCTTTACCTGGATCAGGCTTCTTTCCCTCAAACTGCTGTCAGCAGGGGCGGTGCGCAAAGTAGAATCTGCTTTAAATGCTGCAATATCGGCGCCTACTTTGTCAAGCTGGTTGTTATAAAGGGTAAGCTGATCCTGCCAGGTGCCCAACTGTTCTTTCAGGTGGTCAATCAAGCTGCGTATGGTAACCAGGTTTCCATACGTCGTCGAGTTGTTGATGATCGTACGCATCGAACCCATCCTTCTTTCCAACTGGGGCAGGTTTTGGCTGATGTCCAACGTATCAAAGCCTTTGGAAAAATCCGAATTGATCTCCGTATAAGAACTGTTATAATCTTCAATCTTCCCCAAAAGCAGGTTAAGCGAACTTTTTGAGTGTTTGAAAGAGCGGATCACGGAATCCCTTTCCAATACTTTTTCGCGCAAAGAATCCCTGACCGAGCGGTGCGCCTTTGCCTTTTTGTTTTGGGCCAGGCCGTTTTGCAGGGATGAAAGCAGCAGCACAAAAGACAGAAAAATATAAACCGGCTTGAATGGGTTGGACATGGGTTGTTGTTTTATCGGATTTTTAAACCTCGTACGTTGAAAAAAAGGTTAGGGCGAAGATAGCTGCGCTACCGTTTTATTCCAACACCGGGAAAGCATGGCCTTTTTTTCCAAACCTATTATACCCTACAGCTTTTGCAAAAGGTACATTTAATTGTTGAACGGATGGCAGAATTGGTTTTGACAATTGTTTTGGCGATGGTTTAATCTCTGTGCAAGCTATTGCCGATGCTTCTTTTATCGGGTAAAAATTAAGGTCATCCCCCTGGCCCCCTTCAAAGGGGGAAAAGGGCCGGGGCGCATACCTTTCCATCTCCGAATTTCTAAACGTTAAAAAGGTAGGCGACAAGCTCCCCTCTTTAAAAGATGAAAAAGAGCCAGGACTTTTACCTTTCCATCTCCAAATTTCCAAACGTTAAAAAGGTAGGCGACAAGCTTCCCCTTTAAAAGATGAAAAAGAGCCAGGACTTTTAATTTTTCATAACCAGATTTCTAAACATTAAAAAGGTAGGCGACAAGCTTCCCCTTTTAAAAGATGAAAAAGAGCCAGGACTTTTACCTTTCCATCTCCAAATTTCCAAACGTTAAAAAGGTAGGCGACGAGCTTCCCTCTTTAAAAGATGAAAAAGAGCTGGGACTTTTACCTTTCCATCTCCAAATTTTTAAAAGTTAGAAAGGTAGGCGATGTACTTTCCCCTTTAGAAACGGAAAAAGAGCTAGGGCTTTTACTTTTCCATAACCAGATTTCTAAACGTTAAAAAGGTAGGCGACCTGTTTCCCCCTTTAGAAGATGAAAAAGAACCAGGACTTTTACTTTTCCATCTCCAGATTTCTAAACGTTAAAAAGGTAGGCGACAAGCTTCCCCCTTTAAAGGGGGGTTAGGGGGATGAGTTGCTTGTTATTGTAAATAGCCTTGTTCCTACAAAAAATAAAATTAAACAACGGTTGTTTAATCTCTGTGCAAGCTATTGCCGATGCTTCTTTTATCCCCAAATTGTTTAAACTTTTATTATTCATTTACAGATTTTTGTTAAAGGACACACCCCTTGCCCCTCTCGAGAGGGGAGGCATAGCTTGCTACTTTTCTAACGTTTAAAAAGGCGTCGTTTGCAGGTTCCCCTTTTGAGCGGGGCAAGGGGTGTGTCTTTTATTTTTATGCCCTAAAAGAAGCATTTGAAATTAAGTTTAAACAACTTCGTCATCAAAACCAACCAATTGTTTGTACTTCGGGAGAGGTTTATAAAAGCCAACACTGATTTTACCGGCATAAAAGAAGCATGGCCTGAAATAAACAAAGCTTTTGGAAATTTAGCCGAAAGCGTGTTTTAGGCGGAAAACAACGGGGCCAGACAACCGTAAACAAAAAGGCACAAGCGAAAACTTGTGCCTTTTTTAATAACCGGCCAGCTTACGCTAAACCCATACTTATTTTATGGCTGCAATGGCCGCCGTGTAGTTTGGTTCCTGGCCAATTTCCGGCACCTGTTCTTCATAAACAATCTTACCGGTTGGGTCCACCACAATCACGGCGCGGCTCAACAAACCCTTCATCGGCCCGTCGGCAATCTGCACCCCGTAACTGCTTCCGAAATCACTGCGGAAATCAGAAAGCATCACCACATTGTTGATGCCTTCGGCACCGCAAAACTGTTTTTGTGCAAAGGGAAGGTCTTTAGAGATACAAAGCACAGCGGTGTTTTTTAAGCCGGCCGCGTCCTCGTTAAATTTCCGTACCGATTTGGAGCAAACGCCTGTGTTTACACTCGGGAAGATGTTCATGATCACGTACTTGCCTTTATAGTCGGCCAGGGTTTTGTCGGAAAGGTCAACACCGGCCAGGGTAAAGTTTTTAACAGGTGTGCCCACGGCAGGCAGTTTGCCAACGGTGTGTACGGGTTTACCGCCTAAAGTAACGGTAGTGCCGGTAGTATTTTGGGCAAAAGAAACGGTGGCCATAAATAAGCCGGCCAAACCTATAAAAAGCATTTTCAGATGGTGTGTACCTTTGTTTTTGGTTGTCATATTAGTTTGATTGTTGTTTTAAGATAAGCAAATATAATGATTAAGGTGCAGGTATGGCTGTTGACGTATTTTTATTCGCAAACCTGCGGTTGCTCGCTATTTCCGTTTTTTTCCCTTGCTATAAAAGAACCAAAACATCAAGCATTTCGGATCGCCTCCGGGCGAAATGCAGCCCTACGCACTTGGGTGGTTACCTTGCAAGCGGCTTGTCTTTCTTGATAAAAACAAGAACCTCTTCATCCACCTAATTTATGCCGGTAAAAGAAGCATTTGCAATAAATAACCTAAATACGGATGTCAAGCGCAAAAGAGTTTGTAGCTGAGACAGACCTACTCATTCGTAATGAATTGCTCTCAATCCTTTCTTTTATCGTCCTTAAACACTTTGCATCCTTTGCGGCCTTGGTTTTAGATTAATGAAGCGCTAATTAAAATTAGGTTGGTAAAAGAAGTAGGGTGATTTGTATTTACAGGGTTATAGATTTAAAAGTTAAAGGAGGAAAAAGTTAAACTCCTACCATTCCATTAATAAACTTCTCTACAAAGCCAACAATCTTTCCTAAAATCCGGTCGCCTGTTTTCTTGCGCATTAAAATGGATGGTTTATCGCCTTCTAACAATTCCAGTACTTCGTCGCGCAAAGGTTCACGTTCTGCATAAAGATAATCTTCGATCATCTTTTCAGTTTTATCTGCCGAAAGTTTTTCTTCTTCTACCAGTTGCTCAAAAGCTGTCTGCTGCTCTTTGTTCCAAAATCGCTCAAATGCTTCCGGTATGTCATCCGTGTTCTCTAAAACCGGCAAATTATCCTGAATAAACTTTTCGATCAGTTCCCTTTTACTTCTTAGCGGTGCTTCTGTGTTTAAAAGATTAAAGATTTCCTTTTCAACCTGGGTTGTATCTTTTTTGGAGTTTGCTTTTAGTTTAATAAGCAACTGGATAATGTAGCTAACGTTAATCTCATCACGATGAATCAGTTCCAGTTCAAAGTCCACATCTTCTAAAATAGAAACCTTCTCTTTCTGGTCGTTACTTTTTGCCTTATCGTATAAATCCAGATACTTGCTTTTGTAATCTTCAAAAAGCTGTTCGGGCATTTCCACGCTATCCATGTCGTAATCAGCAAAAGCAGTAAGGATATTTTTAATGCGCATCAATTCGCGGAATGCTTTAATAAAGGCAAGTTCCTCTTCTTCGCTTTGCAAATCATTCACACTGTTTACCGTTGGTGTAATTTTCAGTAGTTCATCATATTCGTTGTTAAATTTCTCAACATAATCTTCAAAAGGTGCCATGATGATTTCTTCAATCGCTTTTTTATTGCTAAACAGTGTGATCGCTTCATCTGTAGCGTTCTTCAAGTTTCGGAAAACCACGATATTGCCCTGAGACTTCTTTTCGTCTAAAATCCGGTTAGTGCGTGAATATGCTTGTATGAGGCCATGATACCGTAAGTTTTTATCCACGTAAAGCGTATTTAAACCCGGACTATCAAAGCCAGTTAGAAACATATTAACCACAAACAGAATATCAATCTTCTTTTCCTTTACCTTTTTAGAAATATCTTTGTAATAGTTGTAAAAACTTTCACTGTCTCTGGTCGAAAACTTGGTATCAAATAACTGGTTATAATGACTGATAAACTCGTCCAGCTTTTCGCGGGTATGTACATTCAATCCGTATAAAACCTTTGGTTCTTCTGCAACAGAAAGTTCCTCGGGAATAAAACCATTTGCATCGGCATCGTCTTCGTTGGCAGCATAACTAAAAATGGTTGCAATTTTTAAACTGTGTTCACCGGCTTCTTTTTTATGCTGGAAGATGTCGTAATACTTAATCAGCGTATCAACACTGTTAATGCAAAACATGGCCGTAAAAGCCTGACTATGCGTTTTACGGTGATGATTAGCAATGATGTAATCTACAATTTTTTCTAAACGCAACGGCGATTCCATCAACTCTTGTGTGTCAATATCTTCTACTTCAATGTCCACTTCGGTTGCAGTATCTTTCCGTTTATATCGGCCAACGTATTCTACTGCAAACTTCAACACATTCTCATCTCTGATAGCATCGGTGATTACATATTTATGCAAGCATTCGCCGAAAAGCTCTTTTGTTGTTCTTTTGCCCAGTTCATTCTTTACGGCATTATCAGCAAAAATGGGCGTGCCAGTAAAGCCAAATAGCTGAATGTTGTTAAAAAAAGCTTTAATGCGCTTATGCGTGTCGCCAAATTGACTACGGTGGCATTCATCAAAAATAAAAACGATGCGTTCCTCCTTCAACTTCTCCATCTGGTCGAGATACTGCTTTTTACTGATGGCGGTGTTTAATTTTTGTATCGTAGTTACAATTAGTTTGGTATCATCAGTAAATTGCTTTACTAATGCTTTGGTATTGTCTGTTCCGTCTATGCTGCCTTTACTAAAGCTATTAAACTCTTTAGTAGTCTGGTAGTCCAGATCCTTCCGGTCAACCACAAAAACAACTTTCTTAATCTGGGGTAGGCCAGTTAAAATTTGACTGGCTTTAAAAGAAGTCAATGTTTTGCCCGAACCTGTTGTATGCCAAACGTAACCATTTTTGTTGCTGTTTTTAACCCGGTCTATTAAAGCTTCTACCGCGTAATACTGGTATGGGCGTAACACCATCAAAACCTTGTGTGCTTCGTTTAGCACAATATATTTGCATATCATTTTGCTGATATGGCAAGGTTCTAAAAAATCGGAAGTAAAACCGTTAAGGATATTGGTCAACCGCTGGTTTTCCCGGTCTGTCCAGTAAAAGGTTTGCTTAAATGTTTGGGTTTTGTTGTTGGCGTAATACTTGGTGTTTACACCATTGCTGATTACAAACAACTGCACATATTGAAAGAGGGCCGCACCTGCGCCAAATGAATGTCGCTGGTAACGGTTAATTTGGTTAAACGCTTCTTTCAGTTCCAGTCCGCGGCGTTTTAGTTCTATTTGTACCAAGGGCAAACCGTTTATCAGCAGCGTAACATCGTATCGGTTTTTGTATTTGCCTTCCATGCTTACCTGTTGCGTTACCTGGAAACGGTTTTGGCACCAATGCTCGGTTTGCAAAAACTCGAAATACAGGTTATCGCCATTGTCCCTCACCAAATGCTGCGAGCCACGCAGTGTTTTTGCCTTTTCAAATACCGAACCTTTGTTTAGCAGGTTAAGCACCCGTTCAAATTCTTTTTGGGTAAATTGGATGTTGTTGTGCTGCTCTAACTGCGTTTTTAAGTTGGCTAACAAATCCTGTTCATTTTTAAGTTGAACAAAAGCGTAACCCAGCTTCTGCAATTGTGCTACTAATTGTTCTTCCAATATTTGTTCCGGCTGTTTACTCATTATTGATAGAATTTATCGTTGCTCCAGTTGGCAGGATTGTTAAATATATAATTCTGGATGGTTTCAAACGAATCAGCATTACGGATAATATGATCGTGGAAACGGGTTTGCCATTCAAAGTTGGGATGGATAGCCCGCGCATGTTTTGAAACGACAGATTTGTAGGAACGGATGATGGTAGATATGGAACCGGATTTAGGAGAAATATGTGACATCTGACGATCGGCGTTTTTCGGTAGAGACGTTGCATGCAACGTCTCTACAAATCCAACCGGATCAACCCCGCAAACAAAACCATCATCCATTTTATCAATAATTAAAATACCATGTATATGGTTAGGCATCACCACAAAATTTCCCAATTCAACATAAGGAAAATGTGCCGGAATGGTTAACCAATATTGTTCTGCCAGTTTACCAAGCTCATTCAATTTCATTATCGAAACATTTGCATCTAAAATTTCACCAAAAAAAGGTTCCCTGTTTTTGGTACAGATGGTAATAAAATACGCACCATCAGAACGGTAATCCCAATTTTGCAACCGGGCGGAAGGAATGCGGTATTTATTTTTGAATTTATCCATCGTTTATTGTTTTATCGGTAGAGACGTTGCATGCAACGTCTATTGTATTTGGAGACGTTGCATGCAACGTCTCTACAAATGCAACCACCAACCATTACACAAACATTTTTTGCAATAGCCCTTTTTTGTAGTGTTCGGTTTTTTGGATTTGGGTTTGCGTTTGATTTATTTTTTCGTCGATGGCTGAAAGGAAATTGGCAATTTTGGTCTGTTCTTCGAATACTGGAATCGCTATCTCTAAACTTTTAAGGGATTCCTGGTTAATGTTTGTGTTCGCACTCGTTGTACTTAACGAAATTAGGCTTTCCCTAAAATTTTTATTTGCAAAACAATACTTCTTAAAGTTGATGTTGAGGTTTATTCTTTCGTCACGAAACCTAATTAAAAAACCACTAAAAACAGTATCTGGCAAATCCTCTAATATTAAAGAAGTTTCACCAACTCCACTTTTCTTAACAGAAGATCGGATGAATAATATATCTCCTTTTTTAAGATCATATAATTGAAGTTCTGTTTTCGTTGCATTTACTAAATCAAGATTTAAGTTCGATATTGTTTGTTTCCCAAATACATCCATTAAATTGACAAATGGAAAGCCATGTCCAAAATCTTCGGCTGATTTGTTTATTCCATTTTTAAATTCCCCAACCTCCCCCAACTTCTTCCTTTCCCAATCCGGAAAATCCTTCCCATCATCAGCCTTAAACCGCAACGCCTGCGAAAAAAGCTGCTGCATCACCCCTTTTTTGTATTGCGCCAACAGGTTTTTCTTTTGTTTAAGTTTGGTTAGCTTTTGATCTAAAACGGTAAAGAAAGATGCAATGCGTTTTTGTTCGGGAAGTGAGGGAAGAGAAATTACAATTTGTTCAATTTCAATTTTACTAATTTCTGGAAAAGTTGAACCATTTGCTCTTTTCAGAAGTTCAGCCTTATTCATCTTTATCCAATTGAAAACATAGATATTACTATTCTTTTCATTAACAATTAAAGATTGAAAACCTTGATTCGTTGAACATTCTTCTGTTGCAATTGCAGCTTCGCCAATTGTTGCTCTTGTTGTTAACAAAATCGTTCCCTTAGGCAATAACTTAGCAGAAGATTTTTTTAATCCCAGTTCTGTAATAGTTCTAACACTTTTAGATACGAAGTCTAATTTTATTTCTGTTGGCGTAAACCATTGAATATTCCCTTGCCAGTATTCGTTAACATTAGTTTCTGGGGTTCCGCCGCCAACAAAATTTCCTACTTCCCCTAATTTTTTACGCTCCCATTCTCCTTCAAATTCAGGAAAACGCAAAGCAGGCACACGCACGGATTTTGAAGTTTCTGAACTCATATTGCTAACGGAAAAGGTGTTTCAATACCCAATGCTGTACAAAAAGCAGCCAATTCGGTATCCGTATTTTTCATGTCAAGCTCCAAAGTTTGCAGTTCCAGGGCAATGGCGTTAATGTCCAACTGGTCGTCGGCTTCAAACGTATCCACATAGCGAGGAATGTTGAGGTTGTAATCATTTGCTGATACTTCTTTTATCGTACTTTTTTTGCTGTATTTCGGTATTTCCTGTCGGCTGCGGTAAGTATCAATTATTTGTTCGATATGTTCTGCACGCAATACGTTTTGCGTTTTTACCTTTTCAAAACCTTTGCTGGCATCAATAAACAAAATATCGTCCGGCTGTTCCCGGCATTTTTTAAACACCATAATACAGGTTGGAATACTGGTGCCGTAAAAAATATTGGCTGGCAAACCAATTACCGCATCCAAATAATTCCGGTTTTCGATGAGATACCTGCGGATATGCTGCTCTGCACCGCCACGAAACAAAGCACCATGTGGCAGCACAATTGCCATTGTTCCGTTTTCTGCCAGATGATGAATCATGTGTTGCACAAACGCAAAGTCAGCTTTGCTGCCTGGCGCTAGTTTGCCGTACTGACTAAAGCGGTCATCACTGGTAAACAAAGGGTTAGCACTCCACTGCGCCGAAAACGGTGGATTTGCCACGATCGCCTCAAACTCCCTTCCCAAATGCTGCGGATACTCTAAGGTATCTTCCTGTTTTATATCAAACTGACGGTAATTGATGCCATGTAAAATCATGTTCATCCGTGCCAGGTTATAAGTGGTGCGGTTTAATTCCTGTCCGTAAAAATAGCTTACTTGCGCTTCCTTTGCTACACGCAATAACAGTGAACCTGAGCCACAGGTAGGGTCATAAACGTATTTCAATTTTTTCTTTCCCGTGGTTACCAGTTTTGCTAACACAGAACTTACCTGTTGCGGCGTATAAAATTCGCCTGCTTTTTTGCCTGCATTACTGGCAAACTGCCCGATCAGGTATTCGTAAGCATCACCTAAAACGTCCATCTCGTGGAGTTCCAATTTAAAGTCTATTTTATCCAAATGCGCCAATACTCTGGCAATAATGCTATTTCTTGCTTCCGGAGTTTTGCCTAACTTGGTACTGTTTAAATCCAAATCTTCGAACAGATGGTCAAAGTCCTCTTCGCTTTCCGTACCCATTGTACTTTGTTGTATGTTGGTCAGGATTTTTTGCAGGTCTTCCAAAATAAAGTTGCTTTCATCTTCGTCTTTATCATCGTTGCCACGTTTAGCAACCTCGCTAAATAATTCGGAAGGTTTTAAAAAGTAACCCAATTTTTCTACGGATGCTTCTTTTATCGCTTCTAAATAATTTTTACCTTCTTCTGCGTACTCGTTAATTTCTTTGTATTTGAACAGATCATTTTGCAGGATTTCATTAGCGTATATTTCCATCCGCTCTGAAAGGTACTTGTAAAAAATAAATCCCAAGATATAATCCCGAAATTCATCTGCATTCATTTTGCCGCGTAAGGTATTGGCAATGTTCCAGAGTTGTTGCTCCAGTTGTTTCTTCTGATCTTCTGACATGTTTTATTCTTTTGTAGAGACGTTGCATGCAACGTCTCTACCCACAAACGAATGCCGCAATATAGCTACCGAAACGTGATTATCTCCGCTTATTATTCCATAAATTTTATTTTCAATTCGACTGTTCATTTTAGCCGCAAACATTTTTTTCTCCTAATCAGGCCGATTTGTAGGTTATTATTAGCATAAACTTCTTTTAATAAGTAACTTAACTTATTCCCAACCGTAATAAGCCACATATTTTTTCAACAAATACCTAACCTTTTATCATCCTTTAAACAACACCTTTATACAAACCGTTATCAAAAAAGCCCCCTTACTGTTTGTTACCTGGCAGCACCTGCATATGCTTACCCAGCAATGCGAAACTACTTGCCGGTTGGAACTTTCGCGCTATTGCAGCAAGTACGGGGTAGAGCGGCTAAACGTGTACCAGCTTTGCGAAGAATACCGGCTGACCCGCGAACAACTGTATTTCCACCTCAGTTTGTAATTGCGCCGGTTTATACTGCCGATACACCATGCCCTTTTGCCCTGCCGAAGGGCATTTTTTGTTTCTATGCTTCTTTGATGCACTAAAACTTGCGGAAAAGATGGCGGCAGGCCAAACGCTTGGGGAACAGCTTTAGGCTTTAAACAAAAGCCGGCTTTGCAGCTTGCCCGGCGGCAAAAGCTAAACCAGCCTCTGCCAAAACCCGCAACAATGGCCAAAAACCTGACGGGAAACGCCGGAACCCTGACGGGAAACGCCGGAACCCTTTGCGGAAAAGCCCCAATACGTTAAGGAAAGCCCGGATTGCTTAAAGGAAAGGCCGGGATACTTTAAGGAAACGGCCAAACCCTTTAAGGAAAGCCCAAAGTACTTGAAGGAAAGGCGGCAACCCTTAAAGGAAAAGGCAGATTACTTGAAGGAATGGGCAGAACCCTTGAAGGAAAACGCAAAACCCTTAAAGGAAAACACAAAACCCTTTAAGGAAACAGCCTTTTCCTTTAAGGAAAACGGCATTTTACCTACGGTTTTTCGCGGGTTTTGGCAGGAAAAAGCAGCCGAGGCCAAAAGCAGGCAAAAAAATTGAAAAACAACGTTTTTTGGTAAAGCAGGGCAAAAAACAGCAGTGTTTTTAAAGGGCTGGGAAAAGGCGGTAAATTGGCAAAAACGCGTTTTTTGGTTTGTTAAAGCAGGCTTATTTTCGTTCCAGTTAGCCGGGGGAATGGTCCTGCGGCGATAAAAAAAACCAATATGAAAAATGTTACCCTGATTAAAGATTACTCAAAACTGAGTGAATCTAACCTGGACTTAAAAGGCGGAAAAATTATTGCCGCCCTCACCGGCAACACGGATTTCCCGGCCACCGTGCCTTCGCTGGCCGATTTTACAACGGTCAAAAACACGTATTCGGCCAACTTGGTGGCGGCCTCCAGCGGCGACCGCGCGGCCATTGCCATGAAAAACCAGGACAAAGATTCGTTGCTGGGCGCGATGCGGATGCTGGCCATCAACCTGGAAGGGCTTTCGCTGGGCAACCAGGCCAAACTGGCCGGAACGGGCTTTGATTTGGCGGCTTCGGGCAGCAGCGTCCCGGCGATGCTGGCGCCAACGGGTTATACGCTTACCGACGGGCTGAACCCCGGCGAACTGAAATCAACCGTAAAAGGGGTGGCGCAGGCGGTGATGTACAGTCATGAATACTGCTTAACACAGCCCGATGAGGACACCAATTGGGTTACCTGGGTTACCACCACGGTTTCGACCACCTTTACCGACCTGCCCAGCGGCACCCGCATTTACGCCCGTGTGGCCGCCATCGGCCGTAAAGACCAGTTGGCGTATTCGGATGTGTTGTCGCGCGTGGTGCAGTAGTATGTTTTTTTGTTTAAGCAGGGAAAGGAGGTGGGGTTTGGCTTCTTTTTCCTGCTTTTGAGTTGTTGTTTGCCATTAGAAAAGTAGCCGCCCTGCTTCCCCTCTCGAGAGGGGTTAGGGGTGTGTTCTTTATTAACATTGGTAACGGGTCTTCGCCCTGTCTTTACGTTCTTTTTGCTTGAACAAAAAGAACCAAAAATTCAAGCATTTCGAATCGCCTCCGGGCGGCATTCAACCCTACGCGCCTGGGTGGCTACCTTGCGGGCGGTCATGCCATCGTAACAAAACAAGTACGTCCTTTCATCACTTAATTTATACCGATAAAAGAAGCATTTGCTCAACAAGCTTTAAAAGCGCAAGATAACCGCTGGACATTCCGAAGCGACAGGTAGCCGCCCAGGTGTGGTGGGCTGAACGGGTGCGCGGATGAGCGATCAGCCGTTCTTGATTTTTTGTTTCTTTTTGATCAAGCAAAAAGAAAGTAGCTCAAGCAACCGCAGGTTTGCGTAACGCTGTAATCAACACAAATAACGGGTCGTTGCCCTGTTTTTACGTTCTTTTTGCTTGATGAAAAAGAACCAACGAAATCAAGCATTTCGGATCGCCTCCGGGCGGCATTCAGCCCCACGCGCCTGGGTGGCTACCTTGCGGGCGGTCATGCCATCGTAATAAAAACATTAAACTATTTTCTTTAAACTAACTTCTTTCAACCACCTAATTTATACCGGTAAAAGAAGCATCAGGAACAATCCTTTCACCGCAACAAAAACTAAGGGCAACAACAACAATTTTTCTTAAACTCCCGTCAACTCAAAAAACTGGCACCGCCCTTTCTATCCTGACAAAATCTTCTTTGGGCGAGTCGCAGGTGGGGCAAGGGTAGGTGGTTAAAGCGGCAAAACCGGTTCCGGCTGCAATGCCGTTTGCTTCGTCGCCCCAGGCTTCATCGTATAGGCCGAGACAGTTTTTGCACTGGTAAACGAAGTACGAAGTTGCATTTGCACCGCTTTCTGCAACAGGGTTTTCAACAGGGGCGGGTTCTTCTAAAACCGATAAACTGTAATAGGCATCGCACAAAGCAATTAGTTCGCGGCCAAGTTCTGCTTGTTTCAAATGGCTTTTGTAAACGGTCAAGGTTTTGTTGTTGGGGTTGAAATCCGGCGTGTGCAAAATTTCAAACCTTGTTTCTGTTTCAACTTCAAGCAGTTTCCGGATGATGACCGAACCAAATAAACCCGACTTTAAATGTGTTTTGATGGCGAAACAAAGGCGGTAAGTGTGCAGGTCGGCTTCTTCAAACTGTTTTACCAATTCCTGCTTCAAGTGCAAACCTTCGGCACAATTGTCTTCCAACTGCCAGTTCAGTTCGTTGGAAGCATGGCGCACGTTGATGCGGTGTTGGTCCAGTATTTTCTCCCAGAAGTGGCGGTCGGCAGGTGCAATTTCCTTCACCAGCAATGATTTCCAAGGCGTGATATGCAACTGGCTGATACGGGTTTTTAAACACAATTTACAAATATCTTTTAAAAGGGCGATGGCAAAAGTCTCTTTGCGCCGGTAAATGCCCAGCCACAGTTTGTTGTTTCCGTATTTGTTAAAGCCTTCGTAATAAGGCAAAGAAAAGTCAGGCAGCTTTAGCGGTTGCTGGATGAGCTGGACGGGCATACTGTTTTTACCGGCAATTTTTTGGTAAAGCAGTACTTCGGCGTTGATGTTTGGCTGATCGAAAAACAGGTCGCGGTTTTCCAGAATATGCCTTTCAATCAGTTTGCTTAAGGTTGGGATATCTTCGGAATAAATTAAGGACGGCCAGCAGTACAACTGGTTGGTTTTGGGAAAGCGGACGTACAAAAACCAGTAGTTGCTCACTTCGGAAGCAATAAAATTAAAGTTGCCGGTAAAAAACGGGACAAAGGTTTGGTTGGCCGCCACCAGGTTGACCTTGAGTTTGGGTTGATAGTCAAACAAGTCGAAAATATCTTTATAAACCCCTTCGCGCAGCCAACCCGGATGGTCAAAAATATCATCGGTAACATACGAACTCAGGATGTTTGGATGATTGTCGGCATCCACTTCATAATGGATGTCGGCCATCAGCAGTTCGTGGTGCAAATCTTCCAGCAATGCTTCTTTTACCCTAAAAAAAAGTTGCTGTCGATTGCCAAAAACTACTTCGCCTGCGCCAGATTTTTCGGCAATGGCCAGCACTTCCTGCAAATCGCCCGGCGAAATCAGGCCGCCCGGCAGGTTAACTTTGATCAGGTGTCCGGTTGTTTCTTCCATCGGTCTTTACACTGCTTTTTCCAGCAGGTTGGCTTCTAAATATTCTTCCAAAATCCGTTTTACTTCCGGCCGGCAAGAACCGCAGCCGGTGCCGGCACCGGTTGCTGCGCTCAGTTCCTTTAATCCGGTGCAGCCGGATTTGATTTTCTGGCAGATGTTTTCGGCGCCCACATTATTGCAACTGCACACTAATTTCCCTAAAACCGGTTCCGCTTTCTTTCCGCTGCGCAGCAATTGCAGGCGTTTATCGCTTAGTTCTGTTTTGTTGGCAATCAGTTCTTTAAACTCCAGGAACTCGTTTTTATCGCCGATCAAAATTGCGCCGACTAATTTATCCTGGTAAACGATGCACTTTTTGTAATAGCGTTTGGCTTTGTCAATAAACACAATCTCTTCATAACCGCTACCTTCGGGGCATTCCGTTAAACCGATGCTGCACAAGTCAAAACCATGGATTTTAATAATGTTCATCAGCAAGCTGCCCTGGTAAAAAGCCGCAATATCGCCGCTTAAATAACGGGCAACGATATGTG
>NZ_CALMAT010000114.1:1280-3976 GCF_937859865.1 uncultured Mucilaginibacter sp. | reverse complement strand
TTTGGATCACCACGTTGTTCAAATTATCGTCAACCCAGTTGGTTGCGTTTACGCCTCCTTTGGTCATCGAGTGGTAATCATAATCGTTTAGTTTTGTTGCGCCTAAATCTTCTTTCAGGTGCACCTCCCGAAATTTTGCCAAAACGCCGGAATCTAAAATCAGCGTTACGTCTTCGTTGTAAACCATCGTCAACTGGTTGCCGGCCACTTTCATTTTTACAATTTGTGCGCCTGCTTTGATGTTTAAAGCGTCGTATTCTGTGGCAACAGGGAGGGAATCAGGACCAGTGCTGTTGGTTTTTTTGCAACTGATTAGTGCCAGTGCGGCGAAAGCGAACAGCAATAATTTTCTCATGGCAGCTTTTATTTTTATTGATTCGGTAATGTTTAACCAATAAGAATGCCAGCCGGAAACCACGTTTAGCAATGCTTCTTTTACCACATAAAAATTGGTGCGAAAGCTAAAATGCAATTTCGTTTTGCGAAAAAATCAACCCAAACTTTCTTCCGGCTTCTTTAAGTTTTTGTTTAAGCGGAGGTTTGTTGCACCAAAAGAAAAAACAGACTTCTAGACCCATCAAAACAGAAAAATAAATAAAAATAAAACGTGCAGCCCGGAAACCAAAACCAAACCGTCAACAACAGCCGCCGGGGAATTTCGGGGAAGAAAAACACAACCAAAACCCCAACATTCCACAACTTGTAGAAACCGGGATAATTAAATGCTGTTTTTACCTGCCTAATCTTCAGCTAAAACCCGGTTAACCATTCCACACAAAAAACAAAAAGGCAATTTCAAAGTATAGTTAAGCGATGAATAATACCTTTTTTGGCCATTTGGTACACGAGTTTGATTTGCCATTAAAAAGCCCTGTCCTTGTTTTTTCCTTAGTCCTGTTTATCATTTTAATTTCTCCGATTTTATTGGGGAAGATCAAAATCCCCAGTATCATTGGCCTGATTATTTCCGGCATTTTGGTTGGCCCTTTCGGTTTCCATATCCTCGAAAAAAACTCGGCTGTTGACCTTTTTTCTACCATCGGCCTGCTGTACATTATGTTTATCGCCGGTTTGGAATTGGACCTCAACAACTTCAAAAAAAAGAAACATAAAAGCTACACTTTTGGCTTTCTCACGTTTACCATCCCGATATTGATCGGTTTCCCGGTTTGCCATTACCTGCTTGGCTATTCGGTGCTCACTTCGGTACTTACCGCCAGCATGTTTGCCACGCATACGTTGATTGCTTATCCAATCATCACCAAATTCGGCATATCCAAAAACGAAGCTGTTGCCATTACCGTTGGCGGCACCATTCTAACCGATACCGTTGTGCTGATTTTGCTGGCCGTAATTATGGGGCTGCATCAAAACCAAATCAATTTTGCGTTCTGGCTGCAACTGGGCGTTTCGCTCGCAATTTTTACCGCGATCATGTTTTTGGTGATCCCGCGCGTGGCCAAATGGTTTTTTGTAAAGCTGGAAAGCGAAAAAACCTCGCATTATGTTTTTGTGCTTTCCGTTGTTTTTTTCGCGGCTTTTTTAGCGCAGGTTGCCGGCGTTGAACCCATAATCGGTGCGTTTTTGGCGGGACTGGCTTTAAATCGGTTAATCCCGCATACTTCCATGCTGATGAACCGGATCGAGTTTGTGGGCAATGCTATTTTTATCCCCTTCTTTTTGATCAGTGTTGGGATGTTGGTGAACGTGCGTGTGCTTTTTAACGGGCCAATGGCTTTGATCGTTGCCGTATCTTTAACCATCACTTCGCTTTGCGGAAAATGGATTGCTTCTTTTATCACCCAAAAATTGTTCAAATACACAAACGAGCAAAGGCAGATTATTTTTGGGCTGAGCAGTGCACACGCAGCAGCAACACTGGCCATTATTTTGGTTGGATACAAAGCGGGTATTATTGATGCCAATATTTTAAACGGAACGATTATCCTGATTTTATTCACTTGTGTGGTAGCTTCTTTGGTAACCGAAAATGCCAGCCGGAAAATCATTTTGGCAGAAGAAACGGAAGGGCAATTGCTCGAAACACATGAAACCGACCAAGAAACAATTTTGATCCCGATTGCTGATTTTAGCAACCTGGAAACCATGCTGGATTTGGCCATTTTGCTGAAAGACAAAACTTCGGTACACCCGCTCTATTTGTTATCGGTTGTGCCGAATGACCATGACGCGGAAATCAACCTCAAAAAAGCACATAAAAAGCTGGGCGAAACGGTAAAATATGCTTCGGGAACTGAAACCGGGATTGAAGTGATTGCAACGATTGACTACAATATTGCCAGCGGTTTAATCCGAACTTCCAAAGAAAAAATGGCCAACCTTATTTTGACCGGCTGGCCGCGAAAAGTACGTTTGATCGAAAAACTGATGGTGAACAAAACAGCTTCGGTGATCGAAAAAACGGATAAAACTATTTTTGTTTGTTACCTGCACCAGCCTTTGATTGTGCACGACCGGCTGGTTTTGGTTTGTCCGCCGAAAGCAGAATTTGAAAGCGGGTTTAGCTTGTGGCTTTCAAAAATCTGCAGCTTAAGCAGCGAACTGAGCCTGGAGGTTAAATGTTTTTGCAATGAAAAAACCGAAGCCCACATCCGGCAATATTTGGAAACCCGAAAGCTGAGCCTTACTTTTTTGTATGACCCTACTGCTGCCTGGGACAAACCGCAACTGCTGGC
>NZ_CALMAT010000114.1:0-1180 GCF_937859865.1 uncultured Mucilaginibacter sp. | reverse complement strand
GCATCCACGGCCTAAAGGCCGTGGCAATTTTAACCAGCTTAAAGCCTGTTTAAAATTCACTTATTAAGGTTCTAATGCTTCTTTTATCACCTAAAAATTAATGTGCATTTGGTTTTTAATTTGTTTAGGTTGATGTAAACACCAATTTTTATACGGTAAAAGAAGCATTATTATCAATCCTGAAAATATCGAAGGATCTTGTATCAATTTAAACCATCTTACTTTGAAGCAAATTATCCGTTTACAACAAATTCCAATCCTAAAAAACAAGAAGTTGTTTAATGTGAAGCTCCAATTGCCACGGCCTTTAGGCCGTGAGACAAAGACAAACCAGTTTCCGGTTTTAGCCAAAACCCAAAATTACTGGCCACTAAATTTTATGCCATAAAAGAAGCATCCAAACTGTCTGGAAAAAACTTAACAACAAAGCCGGTTAAAAAACTTAATAGTAAAGCCGGCTCAAAACCGGCTTTGCTATTTATCCCAATGCTTCTTTTATCGGGTAAAATTTATTGCGGCTGCTGTTGCTGGAACATTGCCCCAAACTTAGCCTGGTAAGTATTGAGCAAGCCTGTCAGTTTTTGGTTCAAAGCAGGTTCGTTGTTGTCCTTGGTAAATTTAACCATTTCGTTGATGGCAGACATACAAATCTGGATGTCTTGGCCACTTATGCGTTGGTTATTGTCGTCCATAGAAGCATAATAGTTCATTTGCCCGGTTACATAATCTGTAATCTGGTTCACAATTTTCTCTCCTATCTTCCTTTCGCCCAACTGGTAAGCTAGATCCGCCATACGAAATTTACGGATAACAACATAGGTATAAGGGGTTAAATCCGGCATTACATCATCGTAACGGTGCAAAACTTTTTTGGCCAAATCCGGGTGGCCTTCTTTATACAGGTTTTCTGTTAGCGTTGAAAAAGTCCTTAAAATAACCGGGTAAAACATCGTGCGCGATTCATGGTCCAAATAAGTTGCATTTTTCATGTTGCCCCACCTAAACTTGGTCATCACGTTATTGTACATCAGCATAGTGTTACTTCGTTCTCCACCATCGGCAGTGGCCGTAGTATCTGGTTTTAAAGGCAGCAAACGGTAAGCAAAACCTTCGTTGTACATGTATTTATCCAAACCCATCATGTTATCGTGGCCAACGGTAATGGCAAAATAAACAGGAC
>NZ_CALMAT010000113.1 GCF_937859865.1 uncultured Mucilaginibacter sp. | reverse complement strand
TAAAAGGTTACATTCTGCCTTGGGATATACCTCACCGCAGAACTTTGAAAAACAACTAAACAATCAAATTATCGCAGCTTAACCATTTGTCCACTTTTTTGTTGCAAGTCCAAACCTTTATTAATTGGTATATTTCAGTATTAGTTTAGCCTCAAAAAACTACTTCCATGTTTTGCAAAATCAGCACACAGATCAAAAGCAGTCTGTGATTTCTGCATTCCTGCGCCGTACATGATGGATTTAAACTTAGCTTCCCCGTCCTTATAATTCTTGACATTCTGAAAATAGCCGGTAACGGCATTATAAGCACCAAACAAAGTGCCTTTGGTAGTTACTTCCTGTTGTGTCGGGCTTGTTAAAGCGTATTCCATTACAGAACTAACCGTATTGTTAAATATGGAGGAATATTCCTCTTGCTTTTCGCTTTTAGGCTTTTGCGGTACTTCTTTGCCTGGTGCCATTGCGAGTTCGATCAGCCTTTTTACTTCGCGGTCTGTGATTTTGACCCTTGCCCAGTGGTTAAACACTGCTTCCAGTTCTACCGATAACTGCATCGACCTACCCAGTATTTGTTGTGCACCTTTCAGCTTTTCTGCTGCACTTGCCGTATGACGTATCCTGATGCTGTTGCTGCTATTTTTTAAGGCTGCATTTAAGGTGTTCTGGCAAACGATCCGAACAGGCGTAAAAGCGATAGTGATACTGCCCGAACCGTCATGGGAAGTAGTCAGGAATAAATACTGCTCAATCAAGTCATCCCTACCGACTTTTATATAATCAGGCAGTTTCGCCGTAATAAAAATACGCTCACCTTTGCCTAATGCGCCTGCCGTTTCATATAAAATATCCTTTCTGCTGGCGACAATTTCGTCAAAAAACGAAAAAGCGTTTATGTTCTGTACGATCTCGTAATCATTGCCTACTACGCCTAAAACCTGGTCTGTGTCTGCCCGGACGGTTGCAAAATGGTTTGATAGTTCGATATCCGATATTGCCTCGCTATTGTCCCAAAAGTTATTGTTTGCATCGTAGGTAAACAAAGGTCTTTTTCTACCTGGTAGTCTAACCCTGCATGTATGATCGCTTTCTCGCTTGTCGGGTAATCGCTGATAATTTGTCCTAACCCGTGCCATGCTTTTCCTTTAACGGAAAAGAAGCTGTGCTTGCCTTTCTGCTGGTTATAATTTAGATTATGTGCCATGATTGTTTTTTTGATTGTTTTTGATCTGGTTGTTTTTGGTTTATTGACCGCAGCTTAGTGTAGCTCATCATCGTCTAAATGGTCAGTATTCAGTTTGATGATCTCTGTTTCTAATACCTGCACGTTTTTTGTGCTCCCTATAAAATAGGTTGTTTCTGTTTCCAGTTCTTTTACTGCATCCCGGATAGCAGTATGACTGGTCTGGATCACGACTTTAAAGAATAAAAAAATGGTGTCTTTCATTTGATTAGCTGTTGATTGTTTTATTTAACTGCTGGTTGTTATTCGTTATAGAAATTCAAAAAATCACTGAACTCAGTTTGGAATACAGCAGGGCTGTCGCCTGCTAATTGCTGGGCATAGCCGTCCCAAAAGATTTGGCCCTGTCAGTTCGATAAATAATTCTAACATGGTTGTTTTTGTTGTTTTTATTGGTGCTGTGGTTATCGTTATTTTAGAAACTGGGTGAGGTTTAGAATGCTTCCTGAACTGCAAGTACAGGAAGCATTGCTATTTTTGCTATCAATACCACTTATGCAGGAATGATAATGCCAGCTTCTATTTCTGATAGCTTTTCAACACAAAGGATGTTCACATACTGGCTCACTGACCAGATGATAACAGGGTTTTTAGTAATAAACTTCCTCCGGCTGTCGTCCTCGATCATCAAAGTACAACCCTGAAAATGGTTATTGTCTGTATCGTCCCCGTCTTCGATTTGTGCCACTTCAAAAGCTTCCAAAGTGTTAATGGTATCAAGCAGCTTGTCCCTTTGTATTTTCCTGCGGTGCAGTTCTTCCACTAATTTTAAAGTGCCTTCCAGGTTCAATGCAGGTTTCGCAAGTTTGGTTTCTGCTTTTGCCGGTTCTGCATTGGGTTGCTCCGTTGCTTTCAGTTGTTCTGGTTTTGACTGTTCAATTCCGTCTTTTGGTGGTAGCGGTTGCCCAGGTTGTTCTTGCGCGCCATCTTTTTTCACTTCTCCGGCTTTCGCTTCCTCTGGTTTCACGGCTTCTTTATTTACCGGGTTGTTATTGATAAATGCTGCCTCTGCTTTGCCGTTTACGGCTGCGCCGTTTTCTTTTACTTTGGTTTCCATGGGTTTTATGTTTTTAAAATGAATTTGATTTTTGAATCGTAATTGGTTTTGCTTTTTGTGATCGATCGGTCTGTGGTCGTAATCCGCTTTCCAGTTGGTGGTGCCCTGCTTTTTGGTAGTTTCATGGTTCGGTGCTTTTTTGTTTTTGATGCTTTGTTTTTAAGTCCGCTCGCATAGGCTCGCTGGCTTTTTATTAAGCAGCGCACCTGATTAGGCAGGGCACATGGGCAAGGTTTTTGGAAAAAAAATACGCTCTCCGGGACAACCCGCCCGAAGGGCACCACTGAAAAAAGGAGAGGAAGATTATTTTTTCAAAACCCGTAGGGCCCGACCTTGCTCATGTGTCCCTGCTCATCGGAAATTTGCTGTATATAAAAGGCCAGTGGCTACTGAAAAAGCACATTACCAGACGTTATTGCTAGTAGTATTTCTGCTTAAGAAGGTGATTAGAAAAGCGGATTAAATGCGTGTGGCGACGAAGGAGCCTTACGCTTTTCAGCTACCAAAGCGGGAAGCGGTTTACGGAATGGAGCTGTGCGGAATGCAGGAAATGGCTTTTGCCCTTATGTGGTTAAATTTCACTTATAAAAAATTCTTTCGATTATATAACTAAAAAAGGCCTGGATAATTAAATCCACGCCTTTGGTTCAAACAGGTTTACTGGTTTTACGGGCTTTGCTCAAAAATGCACTGCTAAAATAAACAGGCTGATCAGCCTGGTAAAATCAATGATTTTTCTAAGCCCTTGCAGGGCTTCTCCTGTTTGCATGATGTCGCTTTTATTTTATGATGATTTATAAATGCAGTTCCCTTTTCTTCTTCTTTTTATCCTCGGGAATGGTAGGTAAGCTGTCCTCGTCTGTTTTGCCCAGCAGGTTTTCCAGTAACCTTTCCGGTAAGCTTGGCTTCAGGTAGGTTTTTTCCTGTTCCTTTTGAGCCGTTTTCAAGTAGTCCGTTTCTTTTTGTGTTTTCAGATAACTGGTCTGTTGTTTAAGCTTAAGATAAGATGCAGTGGTTTGCTGGTTTGCTGCGGTTGGTGAACAGGCTTATCCTGATTGCTAAACCTTTCGCTGATCGCTTTGGCACTATAGGCTTTGCCCAGGTCACTGCCATTAAAAACTGTTTTGTTTTTGTTGTCGACGAAAGTTACCCCGTAGGTAAGGCCTTGTTCGTTTTGACGAAAAAGAGCATTGATATTTAGGTTAGCCAGTTCTTTTACAAAAGTCTCCTTGGTAATTTGCTGATAAGCAGTAAAAACTTTATCAATGCTGGCTTTTAGGTCTTCCTTGTAAGGTTTTCGCTTTTCTTCGTTTTGTATGAACTTGCTTTCGAGGTTAGGAAGCGTCGGTTTACCATTCAAACTGCTTGCCTTGAAAGGGATACCCATCTTGTTACCCTTTTCATCGATAATCGAATAGATCAAACCTTTCTTTTGGAACATTTGGGTATCCTCTTTGCCTCGGTCTGCTATAACATTAAATTGTTTGAGTATGGCATTCATTTCAGCAAGGGAGGTATATTTATAATCCCGGGTAACAGCAGTAACGACATTGGTGATAGCACGCTTGGTAGGCGTTTTCCCATATTCTGCTTTTTCTATGTTAACCGCTTTTATGGCTATGGCATCTTTCAGTTCCTTTCCTTCGGCTTTAATCAGGCCAAATTCCTTTTCCAGTTCTTTTCTTGCCGGTTCAGAAAGTCTTTTTCCTATGTCGTGCAGGTTGATCCTCGACCCGTCTTCCTGGATATTAGTCGTAACGATATGGATATGGGGATGAGCTGCATCCTCATGTTTGTAAACCAAATAAGGCTGCTCACCGAAACCGATCTTTTCCATATATGAAGCAGCAATTTGTTGCAGCTTGAAATAATCGGGCTGCTCCATGAAATCAAAGTTGAGCATAATATGAACCGAATTGGTTTTTACATGACTATTCAAATCAGTAAGATGTTCAAAGCGCTGAAGCTTTTGGTTAAACCCTAATTGACTGGTTTCCCCTGCAAACCTACTGACCATAATCAGTTCTGCCTTACCTGCCTTCACTTTACTTTCGTTATAGTTGAGCAGGCCTCTTATACTTTTACCGCTGACTATTTTTGCAACCATTTTTCGGCTAACGCTGATACTAATAAAAGCAGCCTGTCCACTTTTGCTTCGACCGGTTTATACTGCTCCAATACTTTTAAGATATAAAAAGCTCTATGGGCTTCTTCCTTTGCACTGTTATACCCTTTGGTGAGCTGGTTGATATTGATGCCTATGGATTTCAGTTCTTTTCGGATACTTGCCAGTTCTTCCATCGGCGCGTTCATCGTAATGTCCTTATAAAAGCAAAGTATCTTTTCACGGGACAATATCTTTCTGGCTACTTCGCCTACAGACTGGCAGTTGCTTTCCGCTACCAGTTTTTCCAGTCGTTTATAAGTAACTTCAGTTACCCTGGTCCTTACCGGGAAGTTCAGTAATTCTTCCCGGGCTTTATATTTTGTCCTGCCCATAATAAGTACATGATAAAAACTAGTGACCGCAAGTTCCGCAGCGGTCACCTACGGACTGAAAGGAGGGCAAGGCCTTTTGTGTGGACAAAAGTACATCTTGCCAAGCACCCGCGTGATTGTAAAACGCCCCCTTAAAGCCCGTGGTTAATGGTTGATTTTATGATTTGATTAATGCTTCAGTTAAAGATTTATTCGGTTCTATTTGCCGTATCCCTGTCGGATTTTCTAACCCTGGTGCTAGTAATAGAGTGTTTTCTGATTGTAGTTTTTAATATCATTGCTAATGGTTTTAACAAGCCAATATGATGCAAATATTGACAGGTATTGGTGAGTATAGGTTTTGGGACAAGGATTGATAGAAGTTACTTGAATTACTATAGTTTAGCTGAATAAAAAGTAAAAGAGAGACTTATAAATAACTTGATTTCAAAAAGAAATTTACAATAAACTACTAAGAATAAGAGGATTAGGTGTAAAAATTGTGCTTGGTATTCGATATACAATTACTTAAATAAGCTTCCCCCAGTTTTGCTTTTTACAAAGCAAAAGAAACCAAATATGCTACCCGAAAAAAGATCGCTTACACCGGAAAAAGCTGTAGAAATTCTGAAAAAGCATAGGACTATTGTCACTATAGAAGAAGCAAAATTAATCTTGGATTTCATGTACAAACTTGGTAAATTGTCGATAGAACAATACGTGAAGCTATAGAATTTAAAAATGATGAAAATTGCAGATTTATACATTAGGGTATCAACAGACGAGCAGGCAGACAAAGGTTATTCTCAAAGAGACCAGAATGAGCAGTTACAGAAATATTGTGAAATTAATGGTATGAAAGTACGAAAGGTATTATTTGAAGATCATTCTGCAAAAACCTTTAATCGTCCGGAGTGGAATAAGTATTTGACTGAGATTCGTAAGAATAAAGGAAGGGGTGCTGACTTAGTTCTTTTTACAAAGTGGGATAGGTTTAGCCGTAATGCAGGAGATGCTTATCAAATGATTTCTACATTAACGAGATTGGGAATTGAACCCCAGGCAGTCGAACAACCTCTTAATTTAGAAATCCCGGAAAACAAAATTATGTTGGCATTTTATTTAGCTGCACCGGAGGTAGAAAATGACCGACGAGCTTTAAACGTAAAACAAGGAATGCGGCGGGCGAGAAAAGAGGGCAGATATATGGGCGTTGCCCCAATAGGATATGATAATAAAACAAGAGAAGATGGTAGTAAATATATTGCGTTTAATCCAATAGAAGCGCCGCAGATGAAATGGATATTTGAAACTATTGCTGAAGGAGTATTTGCGCCTGATCAAATTAGAAAGATGGCTAACGACAGAGGATTTATGATAAGCCGAATGAATTTCTATCGTGAGATTAGAAACCCCGTCTACTGTGGAAAGATAGTCGTAAAGGCTTTTAAAGATGAAGAAGAACAATGGGTAAATGGCTTACATGAGCCATTAATTAAAGAGACTTTATTTCATAAAGTGCAGGATATATTGAATGGTCGTACAAAAGCAATGCGTTTAAATGCTGTAAAAATCAATGAAGGCTTACCGCTACAAAGCTTTTTGGAATGCGCAACTTGTAATAAACAACTTACAGGAAGTGCATCAAAAGGGAAAAAAGGAGGTTATTACTATTATTATCACGCTCAATCAATTTATGGGTGCGGTTGTCGATATAAGGCAGATCATGTCAATAAAGCTGTTCAAGAAGAACTTTTAAAATTTGTACCCTTGCCAGGCATGTCTGAATTATACAAAACAGTTGTACTTGACATTTATAAAACTCATAAAGGAAATACTGTTGACCAAAGGCGTGAAATAGCAGAACAAATTGCAAAGCTCAAGATTAAATTAGCGAACGCAAGGGACCTACTTTTTGACGGAAAACTAGAGGCGGATGATTATGCAATAATGAAAAAAGATTGTGAGCAAAAAATAAAAAGGCTTGAAGATATGCTTTCAGAGGCGAGGGTACTAAAATCTAACACTATCAGTGTAGATAATATGGTTTTAAAAGCAATTGAGGTACTTTCAAGACTCGAAACATTGTATGGAGAGGGAGACGTTTTAACTAAAAGGGCAATACTGGGTTCGATATACCGTGAAAAAATGAGATTTGACGGGAACGAATATCGAACCCAGCGAATGAATGAAGCAGCACTTCTTATATTTCAGATTAACAGCATGTTAAAGCCAAAAAAAAACGGGAAAGAACGTGATTCATTGCGTCTTTCCCGTGCAGTACTCGGGGCGGGAATCGAACCCGCACTCCTTTAACGGGAACCCCGATCTTAATCGGGGCGTGCCTGCCAGTTCTGGCGTTGATGCTGTTCCCTTAAAACAAATTTTTTAAAATAACAAAGCCCAATACTTTGGTATCAGGCTTTGTACTCGGGGCGGGAATCGAACCCGCACTCCTTTAACGGGAACAGGATTTTAAGTCCTGCGTGTCTACCAGTTCCACCACCCGAGCAAGCAATGTTGGTTATTCCTCTAAACTAAATTTCCTCTCTAAAAAAAGTCCCTCTCTTTTGGAGAGGGATTTAGGGTGAGGCTTGTGAGGCTAAGAGCGAAAGACGAGGTTCGAACTCGCGACCTCAACCTTGGCAAGGTTGCGCTCTACCAACTGAGCTACTTTCGCATTGTGGTTGCAAATATATACAGATTCAAAAAAAACACAAGCCTTTGGCAAGCTTTTTTTTCATTTTTTTATAAGTCATTGGCTTTCAAAACTTCAACTACCAAATCGCCTTCGTAGCCTTTGCCATAAGCGTACTGTTTTAGCTGGTAGCTTCTTTTATAAGCATCTTTTTCTTTCAATAAAGCGGCTTTTTTCTCCAGAATGCCTTTTAGCTTTTGCAGGTAATCGTCCAAATCAATTTGCTGTAATGCTTTTTTAATCAAGCCGTCCGGCACCCGTTTCAGTTTTAAAGCCTGTTTAATCTTGATTTTGCCCCAGCCTTTTTGTCTGAATTTCCCTAAAGTGTATGCGTTTGCAAAACGTTCTTCATTCAAAAAATTATTGCTGATGAGTTCCGAGATGATATTTTCTACATCGCGCTGGTGCAAACCAAAAGTGTACAGCTTATCGCGCACTTCCTGCTGCGCGCGTTCCTGGTAAACGCAATATTTCTCGGCTTTCAGCAACGCTGTTTTGGGGTCGAGTATTTTCGGTTTGCTTTCTTCAAAATCCATCAACCCAAAAATCGTTAAAATTCTTCTATTGGCAGAAATATCTTCAAATTCGCGCTATGCCCGGTCGTTATTCCATTCAAAAAATCAGTGAAATTTTAGGTGCTAAAAGAAGCATTGCCCAAGATGTTGCGATTGAACATTTGCTTACTGATAGCCGCCGTATCAGTAACGCCGCCAAATCTTTGTTTTTTGCTTTGGATGGAAAGCGCGACGGCCACAGTTTCATTCCCGAATTATATGCTGCCGGCGTTTTCAATTTTGTGGTGAAGGAAGGTTGTCAAATTCCACAAGAACTAAACAACGCCAATTTTATAGTGGTAAAAGAAGTATTGCCAGCCTTGCAACAATTGGCCGCTTTTCATCGCAGCCAGTTTGATTTGGAAGTGATAGCGATAACCGGAAGCAACGGCAAAACAGTAGTAAAAGAATGGTTGTACCAATTGCTTTCGCTAGATAAAAACGTGGTACGAAGCCCGAAAAGTTACAACTCGCAAACCGGCGTGCCGCTTTCGCTTTGGCAAATTGATGCGCAAAACGAGCTGGGGATTTTTGAAGCCGGGATTTCTTTGCCTGGAGAAATGGAACGGCTGGAAGCGATGATCAAACCAACCATCGGCGTATTAACACATTTTGCCGCCGCACATGATGAAGGTTTTATTAATCGAAACGAGAAGCTGAAGGAGAAATTAAAGCTGTTTAAAAACGTGCATCTGCTGGTTTACAATCAGGACCAGGCGCCGGAAGAGACCGCGCGGGAATTGAACGGGTTGAAGACTTTTACCATCAGCAAAAAATCAAAGCAAGCCGATTTGTTTGTTTTGGAACAGGAAACCTTTATAGGGAAAACCCAAATCAATGCTGTTTTTACCGGCAAAAAATTGGTATGCAGCATTCCATTTACCGATGAAGCTTCGGTAGAAAACGCCCTGCTTTGCTGGGCAACCGCACTGGCTTTAGGCACAAATCCCGAAGTTTTGGGCCGAAGGATGGAAACGCTAAACGCCGTAAGTATGCGGCTGGAACTGAAAAACGGTACGCACAACTGTTCCGTTATTGATGATTCGTACAACTCAGATATCAACTCGTTGGAGATTGCTTTAAACTTTTTAGAGCGGCAAAAACAGCATCCGAAGAAAACCTTAATTCTGTCGGATATTTACCAGTCGGGTTTAAAAAGCGATGAATTGTACAAACAGGTTTCCGCTTTGATTCAACAAAAAAAAATCGACCGGCTGATTGGTGTAGGAGAGGAGATTTCAGAAAACGAACAAGCCTTTCAAATTCAGGAAAAACATTTTTTTCCAAACACAGAATCGTTGTTGAAGGAATTGCCTCAGCTTCAATTTCGAGATGAAACCATTTTGCTAAAAGGTTCGCGGAGTTTTGAGTTTGAACGGATCAGCCGCATTTTATCGCAAAAAACACATGAAACGGTTTTGGAGATTAATTTAAACGCGCTTCAAAACAACCTCAACCATTACAAATCCATTTTAAAACCGGGCGTAAAACTGATGGCGATGGTAAAAGCTTTTTCGTACGGCAGCGGAAGTTTTGAAATTGCAGGCATTTTGCAATTTAACAAAGTGGATTACCTGGCCGTAGCTTATGTAGATGAAGGCGTTGCGCTGCGAAATGCGGGAATTACGCTGCCCATTATGGTTTTAAACCCAGGATTTACGGCTTTTGCAGAATTGGTTCAGCACCAGTTGGAACCGGAGATTTACAGTTTTAACTTGTTAGAACGATATGCTTCTTTTATCGGTCAAAAATCAGTGATTCCTTCTCCCATCCATCTAAAAATTGATACCGGGATGCACCGTTTGGGTTTTGAAACTGACGAAGCGGAACAGCTTTGCCAAGTGCTTAAAAACAACCCGCAATTGCAAGTCAAATCCGTTTTTTCGCATTTGGCGGCCAGCGGTTCTGCAAAACATGATGAATTTACGCGACAACAATTTGCTGCTTTTCAACAAGTTTGCCGGCAAATAGAAACAACTTTGGGTTACGCTTTTATCAAGCACATCGCCAATACTTCGGCTATTTCCCGCTTTCCCGAAATGCAGTTGGATATGGTCCGTCTTGGCATCGGTTTGTACGGAATTGATACTTCGGATGACCAGCAAAGCAATCTTTTGCAGCCTGTTGCCGCTTTAAAAACCAGCATTTCCCAACTTAAAAAAGTAAAAGCAGGCGAAACAATTGGCTACAGTCGGAACGATGAAATGGAAAAAGACGGCCAGATTGCAACCGTTCGCATTGGTTATGCCGATGGTTATTTGCGCGTTTTTGGCAACGGGAACGGTAAAATGCTCATCAACGGAAAATTGGCGCCAACGATCGGCCATATTTCGATGGATATGTGTATGTTGGATGTGAGCGAAATTGAGGTGGAAGAGGACGACGAAGTGATTGTTTTTAACGATCAGCTTCGGATAGAAACGCTGGCCCAACAAGCCGGAACGATTCCATACGAGATCCTCACCAACATTTCCCAACGGGTAAAAAGGGTATATTTTTACGAGTAAAAACAGCAACATGAACCGTATTTTCCGAGCCTTAATCAATTATTTTATCAAAGGTGTTTTGGTGGTTGTGCCCATTGGTGCGGCTATTTTTCTAATTGTTTGGATTGTGGCTTCTGTTGATAAGTCGCTTAACTTGAGTGATTTGATCCTGACCGATGCCAAAACCGGGAAACCAATTTACATTCCCGGTTTGGGGATTTTAACGGTGATCGTGGTGATCATGATCGCCGGTGTTGTTGTAACTTATTTAATTACCGAGCCGATTTACAAGTGGTTTTCGCGCCTGTTCCACCGTTTGCCTTTGTTCAACTTTGTGTATTCTTCGGTAAAAGACCTGACGGAAGCTTTTGTAGGCGATGAAAAAAAGTTTAACGAACCCGTTTTGGTAACGATGGACGAGTTTGGTTTAAAACGCATCGGTTTTGTAACGCACAAAGATTTAAACGTTTTGGGCTTGCCGGATGATGTGGCCGTTTACTTTCCGTTTTCTTATTCGTTCACCGGCCAATTGGTGATTTTGCCAGCCATAAGGGTTAAGCCAATTGATAAAAGCGCTTCGGAGATGATGAAGTTTGTGGTTTCAGGTGGGGTGAGCCATTTGGTGTAAATTTTTATCGGTAAAAGAAGTATTGTTTTCTTTTTAAGTTTTAAATTGTTTATTTTTCCTAAAAAATTAGTTGTTATGAGAAAACTGAAACTTATGCTTGCATTTTCAGGAATCCTGACCATGCAAAACGGGTTTGCACAAAGCGGTGCACACTTAAACCTTTCGGATGCTTACCCAAAAGCAGGGGAAAAGATAGCGGTTACTTATGATCCTTCAGGCACGCCGGTTGATGGTAAAAGCGATTTGAACGCTGCAATTTATTTTTTAGACAACAAAGATTATCCCGTTGCTGACATTGACCTAAAACCGACCGGGAAACTTTTAAAAGGCGATTTTACAATTCCGGCTACGGCAAAAGCTTTTTTTATAAAAATCAGCAAAGATGAGGCGATTGACGATAACAATGGGCAGGGTTATTTATACACAATTTACAAAGGCAACAAGCCGGTTGAAGGCACTTACGCTTCTAAAGCTTTTGTTTTGTTTAGCGGTTTTGGAACAGCGGTTGCAAAAATCAAAACAGACTCAAATGAGGCCTTTTCTTTGTATCAGCAGGAGTTTCAAACTTATCCGCAAAGCGAAAAGGAATATCAGCCTATGTATCTTTCCATGTTGGCTTCGGGTAAAAACCCAGCTTTTGCACCTGTGCTTGATCAAAAATTAAACGCTTTGATGAAAAGCAATAATGAAAAAGATTTGATCTTGGCCAGTAATTTATTGAGAAGAACAAAAAAGGCTTCCGCAGATTCTTTGACTGCTGTTATAAAAGCTAAATTTCCTAATGGAGAACTTGCCAAAAGCGAATTGGCAATGGATTTTAATAAAGAGAAAGATCTGGTTAAAAAAGAAGCATTGTATAATGAATATGTAAAGAAGTATCCTGAAAGCGCAACCGAAAAGAAAACGGTTCAAGATAATTTACGCTTGCAATTGGCAGGTTCTTATTTGCGGGAAGGTAAAATGGATGATTATCACCGCTGGGAAAACCAGATCAAGGATAAATCATATCTTGCTATGGGTTTAAACAACGTTGCCTTTAACTGGGCTAAAAAAGGGGAACATCTGGATGAAGCGGCAAACATCTCAAAACAATCTTTAGATTTAACAAAAGAGAAAATCAATAATCCCGGTTCCCAGCCTTATGCCTCTCCAAAAATGTTGAAAGAAAGGTACCAATCAGCTTATGATATGTACGCTGATACCTATGCTTTTATCCTGCTCAAACAAAACAAACCCAAAGAAGCACTAAGTTATGAGCAGCCCGTTTACGAAAGGTCAAAAGGAAACGCTGTAGATATTAATGAAAATTATACATCAATTTTAAAAGCAGTTGGAGAGGATCAAAAAGCCAGACAAGTAATAGAAACGGCGATTAAAAACGGCAAAAGTTCTGAAAGTATGAATGCTGATTTGAAAGCCATATATGTAAAAGCAAAAGGTTCTGATGCTGGTTACGATCCATATTTTGCTTCTTTAAAAAACGCAGCTTCAATAGCCGCAAGAACTGCTTTAGCCAAAGAAATGATCAACCAACCAGCACCACTTTTTACTTTGAAAGATACCAGCGGAAAAGCAGTTTCACTGGCCGATTTAAAAGGCAAAGTGGTAGTGATTGATTTTTGGGCTACCTGGTGCGGCCCTTGCAAAATGTCTTTTCCGGGGATGCAACTGGCCGTGAACAAATACAAAGACAACCCAAACGTAAAGTTTTTATTTATTGATACTTGGGAAAACGGCGATGATTATTTAACCGGTGTCAAAAAATTTATTGCCGATAACCATTACACTTTCCAGGTTTTATTGGATGAAAAAGGAAGCGATAACCGGCAATCAAAAGTGATCAGCACATTTGGGGTAGAAGGCATCCCGACTAAATTTGTTTTAGATAAAGACGGGAACATTCGCTTTAAAAAAGTAGGTTTTGATGGAAACGCCGAAAGCATCAGAGATGAAGTTTCTGCGATGATTGAAATGGCCGCAAACCCGGAAACCGTTGTTGCAAAAACAGAAAAAACAGACACCGAAAAAGGAAAGTAAAAAATAGGGCATAAAAGAAGCATTGCGGTTTTAGCTGCAATGCTTCTTTTACCGCTTGTTTTTTCTTGACAGATAAATTTTATTCGTAATTTACCTAAAAATAATTTTATGAAAAAAATTGGTTTATTGCTTGCGTTTTCAGGTTTGCTGTCTGCACAATTGTTGTTTGCGCAAAGCACAACGCCGCCAAAGGTTGAATTGATCACAAATCAAGTGGCACCTTCATTCACCCTAAAAGATACCAGCGGAAAAGCAGTTTCCTTGGCTGATTACAAAGGAAAAGTGGTGGTGCTCGATTTTTGGGCTACGTGGTGCGGACCTTGCAAAATGTCTTTCCCGGGAATGCAACAGGCAGTAAACCGGTACAAAGACGACCAAAACGTGGCTTTTTTGTTTATTGACACACGGGAGAAAGTGGAAAATTACCAGCAGTTAGTAGGAGAGTTTTTAGCAACAAATCATTACTCATTTAAAGTTTTGTATGATGATATGAGCATGGACGGAACAAAAAGTAAACTTTATAAAGATTACAAGCTAATTGGTATCCCAACCAAATTTATCATTGACGGTGAAGGAATCGTACGTTTTGAGCGGATAGGTTTTATGCCAGACGAAAACGATCATGAATTAGCAGATGAAGTAGCTGATATGATCGAGAAAGCTAAAAAACCAGCTTCTGATAACGTTTCAGCTAAATCAAAATAAAAAAGAAGTGAGTTGAAAAATTAGGGCATAAAAGAAGCATTGCAGTTAAAAACCGCAATGCTTCTTTTATGCCCTTAAAATTGGTGCCTTTTAAAAGTTCGGTTTTAACACGTATTTGTTGTAAAAACGGAAAATGTGTTCCACCGCTTCTTCGGCCGTATCCACCACGCGGTACAGGTTCAAATCGTCCGGACTGATGTTTTTTTCCTGGCCCAGCATTTTCTCTTCAATCCAATCGAACAAACCTTTCCAATAATCAACTCCAACAAAAACGATAGGGAAACGGGCAATTTTTCCGGTTTGGATCAAGGTGATCGCTTCAAAAGATTCGTCCATCGTTCCAAAACCACCAGGCAAAATGATAAAGCCCTGCGAATATTTCATGAACATCACTTTGCGGATAAAGAAATAATCAAACTCCAGCAGTTTATCACGGTCAATGTATTTGTTGTGGAACTGCTCAAAAGGCAGTTCAATATTCAATCCTACTGATTTTCCGCCGGCTTCGTAAGCGCCTTTGTTGGCCGCTTCCATCACGCCGGGGCCGCCGCCCGAAATTACGCCGTAACCAGCTTCGCTTAATAAGCGTGCACATTCTTCGGCCAATAAATAATACGGGTTTTCGTGGTGCGTCCGGGCCGAACCAAAAATGGAAACACAAGGGCCGATTTTGGCCAGTTTTTCAAAGCCGTCCACAAATTCGGCCATAATTTTAAAAATCTGCCACGAATCGGTAACCTTGATTTCGTGCCAGTTGCGGTTTTCAAAAGCGTGTCTTATTTTCTCGTCGCTTGTCATAATATCACTCAAAATACAAAAATTAAATTAAACGGTGGTTTGCAAACTTTTACGGTGCGAAGTCAATAACAGCCCGAAAAAAGTAATCAAACCATTCACAATAATCAATTCATTATCAAAAACGTAGCCACCAAGGAGTTTTTTAGAAGAAGTGCTTAAAAAATAACAGACCAGCGGACTAACCAAACAAATAAACGGGACTAATTTATCCTGAACCTGCCGATTTTTAACAAACAAACCAAAGCTGTACAAACCCAAAAGCGGGCCGTAAGTATAGCTGGCCACTTTAAAAATAGCGCTTACCACAGCGTCGTTGTTAATGCTGTTAAAAATAATAATGGTTAAAAACAGCAATACCGAAAAACCGATATGCACCCAATGCCGCAAGCTTACCATCTGTTTGCTGTTGGTGTTTTCTTTTTTGTTGAAGTTTAAAAAATCAATGCAAAAAGAAGTAGTTAAGGCAGTTAAGGCCGAATCTGTTGTGGCAAAAGTGGCGGCCGTTAAACCCAGCATAAACACAATGGCCGGCAAAACGCCCAGATAATTTAGTGCAATAGTTGGGTACAAATAATCAGTTTTGCTTACGCTGATGCTGTTTTTAGCGGCATAAATATAAAGCAGCGCGCCAACGCTGAGGAAGAAAATATTGATCACCACAAAAACCGCCGTAAAGCTGAACATGTTTTTTTGGGCTTCGCCGATGTTTTTGCAGCTTAGGTTTTTCTGCATCAAATCCTGGTCCAGGCCAACCATCGCAATCGTAATAAACAAGCCGCCCAAAAACTGTTTGGTAAAATGCAGTTTGCTGGACAGGAAATCGTTCCAGAAGAAAATCTTGGAATAGCTGCTGTTTTTGATCGTTTCCGCAGCTTCGAATACGTTTAAATGCAAGCTCCGGCAGATAAAAAAGATGGATAAAAACACGGAGCTTACTAAGAAAAGGGTTTGTAAACTATCGGTAATGATGATGGTTTTGAGTCCGCCTTTAAAGGTGTAACTCCAAATTAAAACCAAACAAATCAGCACGGTTACGGCGAAGGGAATGTGGTAATTGTCGAAAATGAATTTCTGCAATACAATCACCACCAGATACAAACGAAAAGCAGAACCAATCGTTCGGCTGATCAAAAAAATCCCTGCTGCCGTTTTGTAACTCCAGGTTCCTAAAGCAGTTTCAATATAGCTGTAAATAGAAGTTAGTTTTAGGCGGTAATAAAGCGGCAGTAAAACGGTAGCAATCAGAATAAAACCAACCGCATTGCCCAGAACAAACTGAAAATAAGCAAACTGGTCGCCGGTTGGTGCGCCAACTTTTCCCGGAACGGAAATAAAAGTAACACCGCTTAACGCCGTGCCGATCATCCCAAAAGCAACCAAATACCATTTAGAATTTCGGTTGGCCACAAAAAAAGTATCGTTATCCGACGATTTTCGGGAAGTAAGCCAGGAAATCAGGATTAGCACCAAAAAATAACCGATGATAAAAGCAAGTAGGATTGCGGGAGCCATGGGTTTAGTTGATGGTTAATAGTTGATGGTTCATGGTGAATAGTTCAATAAATAATAGTTGGTCAATCTAAAGATTTTTTCATGTTGGTAATCATTTTGACTAAAACTTCGTAATCATCATACAAGGTTTTAAATTGGATTTCATCAATATAACTTCTTCTTTTTGCAATAAATAAACAACTTACTACTTCAATAGCTGAACGCATGGCGTAATTTAAAAACAGTTTAAACGAGGCTTTTGTCTGGCCGGTTGATCCTTCTGCAATATTTAAAACGACAGAATCTGAAGCTCTTTTTAGTTGAGAAGAAAGTACGTACAGTTCGTCTTTAGGTAAAGTTTTAGCAAATAAAAATATCGAATCATTCAAATCCATTGCCTTTTTCCAAATGTTCAATTCTTCAAAACGAAATGCCATAATGGTAATAATTAGTTTAAAAAATAAATGTAATAATATTCTGGTTATCCGCTTAACCTATGAACTATAAACTATAGACAATGAACTATTTCCCCATGAACTATCACCCATAAACTATCAACTTTTTCTTATTTTTGCCCTATGAATTTTTCTTCCAAACTGCTGGAAACTGCAGTGGCCGAATTTGCCAAACTTCCAGGGATCGGACAAAAAACAGCATTGCGTTTGGTGCTGCATTTGCTGAACGAAGAGAAAGAAGAGGTTGACCGTTTTAGCAATTCCATCAGCAAGTTGCGCAACGAAGTGCAGTTTTGCGAGGTGTGCCATAACATTGCCGATCAGGCCGTTTGCGAAATCTGTGCTTCCCCGCGGCGAAATGAACAACTGATTTGTGTGGTGGAAGATACGCGTGACGTAATGGCGATTGAAAACACAAGCCAGTATAACGGTTTGTACCATGTTTTGGGCGGCTTAATTTCGCCAATGGATGGGATTGGGCCAAGCGATTTGCAGATTGATTCTTTGGTAGAACGCATCAAAAATACCGAGGTAAAAGAAGTAATATTTGCCGTAAGCGCCACGATGGAAGGCGATACGACGATTTTTTATCTCCATAAAAAACTAAAGGATTTTGGGTTGAAAATATCTACCATTGCCCGCGGTATTGCTTTTGGCGGCGAGCTGGAATATGTGGACGAGATTACGTTGGGCCGTTCCATCGCTACGCGGGTTTTGTATGAAGGTTCGGTTACAAAATAGGGCAATGCTTCTTTTATCTGTATAAAATTGGTATTGTCATCCCGACGATAGGAGGGATCTTCATCAAAGCGAAATTTATTTGATAAAAGAAGCATCGCTTTGAAAAAGATTTCCCTCTGCATATCGAAATGACAAAAAATCCGAGAAAATTTAAAATCAGCAAAAAATATTTATGTCTTTTAAAGGAAAAACAGTCATCATCACCGGCGCATCATCCGGCATTGGCGAAGCTTTGGCAAACGAAATCGCTTCTCGCGGCGCAAACCTGGTTTTAGGTGCGCGGCAGTTTGTTACGTTGTGCGAAATCGCCCAAAACCTCGAAAAAAAATATGGCATAAAAGCAGTAGCGGTGCAATGCGATGTGAGCCGGGAAGAAGATTGCAAGCTGTTGATCCACCAAGCCATCCATACGTTTAAAGGCATTGACATTTTAATTAATAACGCCGGCATTTCGATGCGTGCTTTGTTTAAAGACCTTGATTTGGTGGTGCTGAAAAACTTAATGGACGTGAACTTTTGGGGCGCGGTCTACTGCACCAAATATGCGATGGAAGAAATCCTGAAATCAAAAGGCAGCATCGTTGGCGTTTCTTCGATTGCCGGTTTTAAAGGTTTGCCCGGCCGCACGGGTTATTCGGCTTCCAAATTCGCGATGAACGGTTTTTTGGATAGTTTGCGCGTAGAGAATCTGAAAACTGGCGTGCATGTGATGACGGCCTGTCCGGGTTTTACCGCTTCCAATATCCGCAGTACCGCTTTATCAAAAGACGGGACGGCGCACGGCGAAACATCCATGGAAGAAGAAAAAATGATGACCGCTGAAGAAGTGGCCAAAATTATTGCCGATGGCATCCAAAAACGGGAACGGGTTTTGGTGATGACCAATCAGGGAAAATTGACTGTTTTGTTGAACAAGCTTATTCCGGGCTGGCTGGACAAAAAGGTTTACGAAGTGTTTGCGAAGGAAAAAAACCCGTTGCTGCGGTAGTTAAAAACGCTGGTTTTTATTTTGCCGATGCTTCTTTTACCGGCATAAAATTGGTGTTGGAAGATATTCTCAGTATTGATGCTAAAATATTCCCTCAATCAATGTTTATCAACAATCCATCTAATCATATAGCTTATAATCCATGTAACGTTTTAATAAAACTCAATCTTCACTATTAGGCACTTTGTGCATTAAAAAGAAAATATGTTTTAATTTAGCCTTGTTTCTCATTAAGCTGACATGATATTAATTGTTGACGATAAGTCTGAAAATATAATCGCTTTAAAACGCATCCTCGAAAAGCACAAGTTTGAAGTGGATACGGCACTATCCGGCGAAGAAGCGTTAAAAAAAGTACTGAAGAATAATTACGACCTGATTATTTTGGATGTGCAAATGCCCGGGCTTGACGGTTTTGAAGTGGCCGAATCCATTTCGGGCTACAGCAAAACCAAAGATATTCCGATCATTTTTCTCTCCGCAGTAAACGTAAACAAGCAATTTATCAGCAAAGGTTATGCTTCGGGCGGGCGCGATTATTTGGTGAAACCTTTTGACCCGGACGTGCTGGTGCTAAAAGTGAAAACTTTTATCAAACTGTACGAACAAACTACCGCTTTGCAAAACATGCAGCAGGTTTTGGTGGAAGAGATCGAGTTTCGAAAACAGGCTGAAAGGACCAAAGACGAGTTTATCACGATGGCCAGCCACGAACTAAAAACGCCTTTAACCTCCATAAAAGGTTATATGCAGATGGTAGAACGTTCGGTTGACCGCGACCTGAAAGACGATGCCAAAAAATACCTCGAACGAACGCGCCAGCAGTTAGAAAAGCTGAATATTTTGATTGATGACCTGCTGGACACTTCAAAAATCGCCAGCGGCAAATTGGAGTTTAAAAACCGAGTTTATGATATTGACCCGATTATTGAGAACTCGGTTGATATCATCCGGCAAACTTATACCAGCCATCAAATTATAAAAACAGGACAGGCAGGAGTTAAAGTATATGGTGATCAAATCCGCATTGAACAAGTGATTTTGAACTACTTAACAAATGCGATTAAATATTCTCCAAACTCAACCGAGATTTTATTTGATGTTTCTTTGTTGTCATCTGATGAAATTTTGATCAATGTTACCGATTCTGGCATTGGCATCCCAAAAGATAAACAAGAGCAGCTTTTTACCAAGTTTTACAGGGTAGAAGAATCTTCCAACCGTTTCCAGGGGTTGGGCATGGGCTTGTACATTTGTGCCGAGATCATCAAAAGGCACCACGGCCGTTACGGGGTGGACAGCGAGCCGGGCAGAGGTTCTTCATTTTATTTTACGCTGCCGGTGTACGATAACAAAGAACAGGCAGTTAAACCATAAGCTCAAAGATTTAATGAAAAGTAAAATAAAGCGCGATTTGCAAATCGGTTTCGGGCTGTCGCTGCTGCTTGTTGTGATCAGTTCTATCGCATCTTTCATCAGCATCCGTAATCTTTTGGACAACGCCGAAAAAGTTGAGCGCGGCAATACGGTCATTTCAAAATTAGAAAGTATTATTTCGACGATGAAAGATGCCGAAACCGGGCAAAGGGGTTATTTGCTTTCGGACGACGAAATATTTTTGCAGCCTTATATCGGCTCTGAGCAAAAAGTTTTTAGTATGATAAAAGAAGTAAGCCAATTGAGTGCCGACGACGGTTTTTTGAAGCAGCACATCGATCAGTTGGAAAACATAATTACGGCAAGGTTTAGCAGTATTCAACGCTTGATAGATGCCAAACGGGCGGGCAAAACAATTGGCATTGAACAACTTAGGCAGAGTAAGAACGAAATGGATGCCTTGCGCCAGTTAGTTAGCCACATGGAGTACCAGGAAAAACAGCTTCTTTCAAAATCAACAACTACCCAACGTTGGCTTACTGCTTTTACGCCCTTGATCATTGTTTTTGCCGCCCTTTTAACCATCGGTATTTCTGTGCTGTATTATTACCGATTGCGGAAAAAGTACGAAGAAAATATAGCACTGCGCCAGGATTTGGAACAAAAGGAAAAAGTGATAAGTATCCGGCTCAACCTGATCCAAAACGTTGCAGACAGAATTTCTAAAGGCGATTACCAGATCCGTACGGATGACCATGAAAACGATAATTTAGGCAGTGTTTCGCATTCGCTTAATACAATGGCCGAATCCCTATCTTATGCTTTTGGAAATTTGGAAGCCAACGAATGGTTGCAAAAAGGCATCAACGGCCTGAACAATAAAATGTTGGGGCAAAAGGATTTAGGGACACTAACTGCACAGATCCTGGAATTTTTGGTAGGTTATACCAGCAGCAGTATTGGCGCAGTTTACATTGTCGATCAAAACCGGCTGCATCTAAAAAGCGGTTATGCCTTGTCTGCCAAAGACCAGAAAAAAGAAATTAAAGTAGGCGAAGGCATTAGTGGGCAGGCAGCCATCAGTAGAAAAACAATACACTTAAAAAACATTGATAAAAACAGCATTGCGCTAACGTATGCCAACGGCGAGATTATGCCTGCCCATTTAATTGCCGTTCCTGTTTTTTATGGAGGCGAGGTTATTGGTGTAATAGAACTGGCCGCATTGCAAAACTATAATGACCTAAGCGTCCGGTTTTTGGAGCATGTATCGGGAAACATCGGGCTTTCCATTTATACGGCGCAAAATTACCACGAACTGCAGCAGTTGCTTAAACAAACGCAGCAGCAAACCGAAGAGTTAAGCACGCGGCAGCGCGAACTCGAAAACATGAACGCCGAACTGGAAGCTTACACGCAAAAGCTGCAACAGAACGATGAAGAACTGCGCGTGCAGCAGGAAGAACTGGAACAATCAAACCAGATGCTGGAAGAACGAAGCCATTTATTGGAAGAGCGCAACCACATGATTTTGGAGCGCAACCAGGAAATCCAGCTAAAAGCCGAAGAACTGGAACTCACCACGCAATACAAATCGGAATTTATGGCCAATATGTCGCACGAGTTGCGCACGCCTTTAAACTCTATTTTGCTACTCTCGAGACATTTGGCAGAAAATAACGAAGAAAATTTAACGGCCGAACAAATCGAATCGGCACAAGTGATTTTGAACTCGGGCAACGGTTTGTTGAATTTGATTGACGAGATCCTCGACCTGTCCAAGATCGAAGCCGGCAAAATGGAAGCTGAATACGAGCGCGTAACCATCAGCGAAATTGTTGCTGAAATGCAGAGTTTGTTTATGCCGGTTGCACGCGAAAAGAAACTGAATCTGACGATTACTGCCAGCCCCGATCTTGCCAATACCATCGAAACAGACAAGCCCAAACTGGAGCAGATCCTGAAAAACCTGGTTTCAAACGCTTTAAAATTTACGGCAAAAGGCGAAGTGAGTTTGATGGTCGAAGCAGACGAACACCCTGGTTTTATCCGTTTTACAGTGAAAGACAGCGGCATCGGCATTGCCCAAAAAGACCAGGAAACTATTTTTGAGCCTTTCCGCCAGGCCGATGGCTCAACCCGGAGAAACTACGGCGGCACCGGTTTGGGTTTGTCCATCAGTAAAAAGCTGGCCGAACTGCTACAGGGCGAAATCAATTTGAGCAGCGAACAGGGAAAAGGAAGCACGTTTGTTTTATCCGTTCGAAAAGATAAACCGGTAGCCAAAATTGTTGAAAAAGCGGAAATTGACCTGCCAAAATCCAATCCCAAAAAAGTACTGATAAAAGAAGCATTGGCACCGGCAATGAGCCGTGTAAAACATTTGACAACCCTGATCCCGGCGGAAATCAAAGACGACCGCGACAACTTGAAGGATGACAACAAAGTGATTTTGATTATTGAAGACGATACTATTTTTGCCAACACTTTATTAAAGTTTACACGCGAAAAAGGTTACAAAGGCATCGTTGCCGTGCGCGGAGATTTGGGTTTGGATATGGTGCATCAATACAAACCCGACGCTATTTTGCTGGACATACAATTGCCCGTAAAAGACGGCTGGGAAGTGATGGAAGAGCTGAAAAACGATCCTTCTACACGGCATATTCCGGTACACATCATGTCATCACTTGCGGTTAGAAAAGAAAGTTTGCTAAAAGGTGCGGTAGATTTTATCAACAAACCACTTGCCATTGAGCAAATGAAGCAACTTTTTGAAAAGCTGGAAGAAGCAATCAGGCGCAGCCCGAAAAAAGTGCTGATTGTGGAAGACAACGAGCAGCACGCCAAAGCGCTTTCTTACTTCCTGGAAACATTCAACATCAGTACAGAAATTTCGGGAAGCATCAATAAGAGTATTGATACGCTGCAAAAAAGGGAAGTGGATTGCGTGATTATGGACATGGGAGCCTCGGGAAAAGTGATTTATGATTCGTTGGAAACGATTACGCAACAGCCGGGTTTGGATCGTATCCCGATCATTGTTTTTACCGGAAAACACCTTTCGCTGGCCGAAGAAAGCCGGATTTTGCGCTTTGCAGATTCTATCGTGGTAAAAACAGCACAATCTTACCAGCGCGTTCTGGACGAAGTTGCCGTGTTTTTACATGTGATGGAAGGCAAGCAAACACTGGCTGCGGCCAGCCCTTCGCTTTCAAAAAAGCCGGGCGCGTTGGCCGAAGTGCTGAAAAACAAAACCATTTTGATTGCAGACGATGATGTGCGCAACATCTTTTCGCTGACCAAATCCCTGGAAAAATATAAAATGAACGTGCTGACGGCAACCAACGGCCACGAGGCGCTGGAGCAATTAGAAAAAGAGCGTGTAGACATTGTGCTGATGGACATGATGATGCCCGAAATGGACGGCTACGAAAGTACGCGCCGCATCAGGCAGCACCCGGATTTTGCCACGCTGCCCATTATTGCGGTTACGGCCAAAGTAATGCCTGCCGACCGCGAAGCTTGTATCGAAGCCGGCGCATCGGATTATGTTTCAAAACCGGTGGATGTAGATCAATTGGTTTCGCTTTTGCGGGTTTGGCTGTACGGGCAATCGCTGTAAAAAAAGGTTTGGTAAGGTTTTGATGCTTCTTTTATCGGTATAAAAATGGTGGGCATACTGCGTGAAGAAGAAATTAACCAATTGTTGACTGAGTTGATAGACACTTACGGTTACGATTTTACGGGATATTCCATGCCGATGCTACAGCGGCGGATCAACCAATTTTATAATTTGCAACAAATAGGCAACTTTCCGGCCTTGCGTTATTTGCTTAAAAACGACCCGCAATATTTTCGTTTGTTCATCTCCAAAATCATGGTCCCGGTTACCGAAATGTTCCGCGACCCTCCTTTTTTTGCGGCTTTGCGAACCACTATTTTGCCTGCTTTAAGCAATTTTCCGCTCATCCGGATTTGGCATGCAGGCTGCTCTACCGGCGAGGAAGTATATTCGATGGCCATTTTGCTGAAAGAACTTCACCTGCTCCATAAATCAATCTTGTATGCTACGGATATCAACCCTGAAGCTTTGGAAACGGCTTCAAAAGGTATTTTTCCGCAAAAGCCTTTTCAGCATTATGCCGATAATTATTTGAAGGCCGGCGGTGAATTGTTGTTGCAAAATTATTATGGGCCGTATTTGGGGCAGGCAAAGTTTCGGGACGAGCTGAAAAAGCGCATTGTTTTCTCCACCCATAACCTCGCTGCCGATGCTTCTTTTAACCAGTTCCAATTGATTATCTGTCGCAACGTGTTGATCTATTTTAACCAGGAATTGCAAAACCGCGTGTTCACGTTGTTTGACAGTAGTTTAGAAAGCAAAGGGTATTTGGCTTTGGGCAGTAAAGAAACGTTGCGGTTTAGCCATTTAAACCAGCATTACCAAAAGGCAAACCTCAAAGAAAAGATCTGGCAAAAACTGTAATTGTTAAGAAAAATATTACAGTACAGATGCTTCTTTTATGCCTATAAAAGCAGTAGTTTTAAACGGAAAAAAATTAAACATTTATGGAGAAAGATCAGTGTTCTGTGCCGGACGAAAACCTGAACGAAAACTCAGGTTCCAGCCGCCGGGATTTCCTTAAAAAATCAACTTTTTTATCGGCCATTGCGCTTACGCCGGTAAGTTTGGTTACGGCTGCCGAAAAAGAAATGGACGAAAAACTGGCTGCCGTATTTGAAAAAGTACCGCTGAAGCTGGAAATAAACGGGGTAAAACATGCTTTGTCTGTTGAGCCACGTGTTACGCTGCTGGATTTGCTGCGCGAACAGTTGCAACTCACCGGAACCAAAAAAGGTTGCGACCACGGGCAATGCGGTGCTTGTACCGTTCATGTAAATGGCAAACGCCAAAACTCCTGTTTAACGTTGGCGGTGATGCACGACGGGAAAAAAGTAACCACGATTGAAGGCTTGGCCAACGGCGCGGATTTGCACCCGATGCAGGAAGCGTTTATCAAACACGATGGTTTTCAATGCGGTTACTGCACGCCGGGGCAAATTATGTCTGCTGTGGCATGTATCCGCGAAGGGCATGCCAATTCGGAAACTGAGATTAGGGAATACATGAGCGGGAACATTTGCCGTTGCGGCGCTTACCCAAACATTGTGAATGCGATTACAGAAGTGAAAAACGGAGGGCAAAAAGTATGAACCAGTTTCAATATGTACGGGCGACAACAGCTAAAACGGCCATCGGCGCTTTAGTAAAAGATCCTTCGGCCACGTTTTTAGCGGGAGGAACCAACCTGATAGATTTGATGAAAAATGGTGTTACGGCTCCGCAAAAGTTGATTGACATCAACCCAATTCCTTTAACTGAGATCAGAAAACAAAGCAATAGTATATACATTGGCGCTTTGGCTACCAACACCGATGTGGCCGATCATAAATTGGTGCTGCAAAACCAGCCGTTATTGTCGCTGGCTTTAAACGCTGGCGCTTCGGCACAATTGAGAAATGTGGCCACCATTGGCGGCAATATGATGCAGCGAACGCGTTGTTTCTATTTCAACAATCCGGATTTGCCTTGCAACAAACGCCAGCCCGGTTCTGGTTGCGGTGCGTTGGAAGGCTACAACCGGATGCACGCTATTTTTGGTGCAAGTCCGCAATGTGTGGCCGTAAACCCAAGCGATATGTCGGTTGCGCTGGCCGCTTTGGATGCCACCGTTTTAATTTCGGGGCCAAAAGGCGACCGACGTATTTTGTTTACCGATTTTCATCGTTTGCCGGGCGATCATCCGGAAAAAGACAACAACTTGATGAAAGGCGAATTGATTACGGGCATTGAAATCCCGGACAATGCTTTTGGTAAAACTGTTCATTATTTAAAAGTGCGCGACCGCAGTTCGTATGCTTTTGCCTTGGTTTCTGTTGCGGCTGCCCTCAACATCAAAAATAATACGATAAAAGAAGCACGGCTGGCAATGGGCGGCGTGGCTCATAAACCTTGGAGGCTTACCGAAGCGGAAAAAGCTTTGGTTGGAAAACCGGCAACCGAAGCAACTTTTAAACAAGCTGCCGAAATTGCCATGCAAGGCGCAAAAGGTTTAAAGTACAATTCTTTTAAGTTGAAAATGGCGCCAAATACCATAATTGAGGCCTTAAAAACAGCATCAGGAATAGCATGAGTTTAATGGAAAAGCAAAATTTTTTTGATAGCAAGGCTGTTGATGGTTTGGATAGGGTAGATGGACGGTTGAAAGTAACCGGTGCGGCACGGTATTCGGCAGAGTTTCCGATACCAAAATTAACTTACGGCGTTTTGGTAACCAGTACGGTTGCAGGCGGAAAAATTCAAAGTATTGATGCAAAAAAAGCAGAACATGCACCAGGCGTTTTAGCGGTGATTTCTCATTTTAATGCACCACAAATCCCCGGATATTCGGAAGGTTCAAACCCGGCAAAAGGACAAACTACCAAAGGCCAGCCTTTGCGTGTTTTTTCAGATGATACGATTTATTTTTACGGGCAGCCGGTTGCGCTGGTAGTTGCAGATACGTTGGAAAGGGCGCAGTTTGCAGCAGGTTTGGTGCAGGCGCAATATCAAAAAGCATCTTTCCAAACAGATTTTGATACCAATGTAACCGCCGCTGATTTTCCTTCCCAAGCCAAAAACCGTAATTCTAACGGCGATTATTTGCGCGGAGAAGCCGATGCCTACAAAAATGCGCCGGTAAAAATAGAAGCAGAATACGTAATTCCGACAGAAGTGCACAACCCCATGGAGCTGCAATCCATCATTGCCGTTTGGGACACGGCAGATAAAGTTACAGTTTACGATAAAACACAATCTTTAAAAGGGGCACAGGGAACGATTGCGCAAGCCTTTAAAATCCCGGTAGAAAACGTGCAGGTTGTGGCCACCTATGTTGGCGGAGCGTTTGGGAATGCCTTGCGTACCTGGCCGCACGAAATTGCTGCGGTAATGGCTGCACAAAAAGTTGGCCGGCCGGTAAAGGTGGTCATCAGCCGCGAGCAAATGTTTACGATGGTTGGCTATCGGCCTTATACTTGGCAAAAAGTTGGTTTGGGCGCAACGGCAGACGGAAAACTGGTTGGCATCAGCCATGAAGCTATCAGTCAAACTTCTACTTATGAAGAATTTACGGAAGGAACGGTTAACGTTTCCAAGTTTTTATATGCTTGCCCGAATGTAAATACCCGTTATAAAATTTTACCACTTAACGTAAGCACGCCAACTTGGATGCGTGGGCCCGGAGAAGCTTCGGGTGCTTTTGCGTTGGATTGTGCGATGGATGAACTGGCCTATCAGCTCAATCTTGACCCAATTGAATTGCGTTTGCGCAATCATGCCGATACCGATCCGGAAAGAAATTTGCCCTGGTCAAGCAAGTATTTAAAAGAATGCTACCAGGAAGCGGCAGACCGAATCGGTTGGTTCAAGCGCAACCCGAAACCACGCTCCATGAAAACGGAAGACGGTATGCTGATTGGTTACGGCATGGGAACGGGAAGTTTTTCGGCGGGCAGAAGTGCCGCTACGGCAAGCATCCAAATGTCGGCAGATGGAACTTATACCATCCAATGCGCGACAACGGATATAGGACCCGGAACGGCAACAGCGATGGTGCAAATAGCCTCGGATGTTTTGCAGGTTCCGGTGGAGAAAATCAAGTTTCAATTGGGCAATTCTTCCTTTCCAAAAGCACCAAGCCAGGGCGGTTCTTCTACGGTTTCTACGGTTGGTTCGGCGGTTACGGCGGTTTGCATTTCGCTGAAAAACAAGTTAGGCGAACTGGCCATCGGACAAGGTGAGGCCGCATCGGTAAAACCGGCTGACCTGACTTTTGCAAACGGACAAATCTCTTCCAAAGACCAATCTATCAAAATAGCATATGCCGATGTTTTGAAGAAACACAGCTTGCCAAATTTGGAAGTTACGGAAGAATCAAAATCAGGCGAAGAACGCCGGAAATATTCTTTTTATTCTTTCTCGGTGCATTTTGTAGAAGTGAACGTGCATCCGGCAACCGGACAAGTAAAGGTAAAACGTGTAGTTAGTTGTGCAGATGCTGGTAAAATCATCAACCACAAAACAGCAGGAAGCCAGGTAATTGGCGGTGCAATCGGCGGTATTGGAATGGCTTTAATGGAAGAAGCTGTGATAGACAATCGTTTTGGCCGGTACGTAAACAACAACCTGGCCGATTACCATGTTCCGGTACATGCGGATATTCCGGCAATTGATGCTGTTTTTATTGATAAAAAAGACCCGTACATCAACCCGATGGGATCAAAAGGTGTGGGCGAAATTTCTTTGATTGGGATGGCAGCAGCGGTAGCAAACGCAGTTTTCCATGCAACAGGAAAACGGGTTCGGGATTTGCCGATTACACCGGATAAACTGGTTTAAAAATCAGAAGAACCTACAACCGCTGCTGATTTTTATGCCATAAAAGAAGCATTGTGTTTCTGTACTCCTAAAAACTTCTCAAACCAATCTGCTTAAACTTTTCAAGCAGATTGGTTTAAACCATCCTGCAATAATTAATTTGGGGGGACGGCAGAAATGCGTAATTTCTGTTTTTGGTTGTTTTTTTAAGTTGATGCCGATGCTGTTTTTATCACTATAAAATCCTTAATTGCGTTAAATTTCCGGTTAATTAAATTTCCAAGAATTAAAAAATGAAGAGACTGTTTGTTGTGCTGCTGGCTTGGTTTTCTTTCGTTGTCTCATTTAAAACACAGGCACAAAATTTTGTAACCGATAGCTTGGACAATTACGTGCGGCAAGGCATGAAAGATTGGAATTTGCCCGGTCTGGCAATCGCCATCATCAAAGACGGCAAAGTTGTGGCGATGAAAGGTTACGGCGTTCGCGATATCAAAACCAAAGAACCGGTGGATGAAAATACCTTGTTTTTGATCGCCAGCAACAGCAAACTATTTACGGCTACGGCATTGGCGCAATTGGACTACGATAAAAAGCTGTCGTTGAATGATAAGATCACCAAATACTTCCCCGATTATAAATTGTATGATGCCAACACCACCAATTTGGTTACGATAAAAGATTTGTTGTCGCACCACCTCGGCACCGGGACTTTTCAGGGCGATTTTACTTTTTGGAACGGCAACCTTTCGCGCCGGCAAATTATGGCAAAAATGAAACTGCTTAAACCGGCGCAACAGTTTCGCCAAAGCTTTGGCTACTGCAACAGTTGTTTCTTAACCGCTGGCGAAGTGATCCCGCTTGTTGCCGGCAAACCCTGGGAAAACTATGTTCAGGACAGTTTGCTTACACCGCTGGGTATGACTAATACGTACACTTTGGGAAAAGGCGCAGCGCAACGAAAAGACGTAGCCAAACCTTACAGTACTGTTTTTACCGGCAAATTATCAGAGCTGCCGTATGACTTGGTGGACAATTTAGCGCCTGCCGGGAGTTTGGTGAGCAACGTAAAAGATTTATCAAAATGGCTGCTATTGCAATTAGACAGCGGCCGGTATATGGGCAAACGTATTTTGCCCTGGAGCGTGTTGCAAAAAACAAGGGAAATGAACACGGTTATTTCGAGTACCAAATCCAGTGTTTATCCAAGCCATTATACGGGTTATGGTTTGGGTGTTTTTCAGCGGGACTACAACGGAAGGCAGGTTTTTTACCATACCGGTGGTGCCGATGGCTTTGTTACCAATACTTGTTTTGTGCCCGAAGAAAAGCTGGGCATCGTCATCCTGACCAACAACGACAACCAGGAATTTTTTGAAGCTTTGCGCTACCAAATTTTGGATGCATACTTGGATGTACCTTATATCAACCGTAGCAAACAAGCTTTGCAAGTTTTTAAGCCACAATTTGAAGCAAGCGTGGCCAAAGTAAAAGCCATGCAAGCGCGTGTAAAAGGCAATGCGCCAAGTTTGCCAATACCAAAATATGTTGGCACTTATATAAACGAACTTTATGGCCCGATCAGCATTGTGCAAAACGGAAAAGATTTACAAGTAAACTTTAGCGGACATGCAACTTTAAAAGCCAAATTGCAATACATGGACAACGGCGAGTGGCTGCTTACTTACAACAATCCGGCTTTTGGTATTTTCCCCTTGCAATTTAAAATTGATCAAAACAAGGTAGTTTCTACTTTTATTAAAGTGAACGATTTTATTGACTATGACCCTTATTTGTTTGTTAAGGTTGATGATAAAAAACCGGGAGTTTGAAAGATTGTTAGTTGGTGAATATCAATTAAAATTAAGCAAAGTATTTTATCAATTTGCTTGTTCATCAGTTTAAAATATTCTTAGTTTATTTAGGTTCGGCATAAATTCCTCTTTGATAAATCTCCAATTAAAAACAGCTTTGTAAAATTCAATTTCACGTTTTGGGTTGGAGGGTTGTATTTCAAAATATCCAATTGTGTCCATAAATTTTCAGGGTTTTGATGTTATAATTTTCCGTACTCCCATTGTACGTTTTGTTGCTTTGAACTGATTTGTTTTGTTTGCAATTTGGCCAACAAAATTCAAAAATCATTTCTGTCCAAATGCTTCTTTTATCGCCTAAAAATTAGCAATATCAATTTACAAAATTTCTGCTTAGAACAATTTTTTGCAAAAGGTTTAACCCAAAAAAGTATATATTTTTAGGTTAAACTACGGCAATAATAAATGCTCTATTCATCATAAATCTTTTAAAAACTAAAAATATGAAAACGCTCAAAGTTACTTCACTGGTTGTTTTTTCTGCTTTGATTTTGAACTTTGCCAATACTGCAAATGCACAAGATTGGGGAAACCGCCAGCAACAAAACGGAACTTATACGCAAGGCGGAAATCGTGGCTCTGGGCAGCAAGGTGGTTACGGCGGCCAAAACCCGCAAGCACAAAACAATGGCGGCCGGGGCAATAATCAAAATTACCAAAACCAAAACGGCCAGAATTATCAAAACCAGGGCAACCAAAACTATCAGGGACAGAATACGCCAAACCGCGGCGGCCAGAATTATCAAAACCAGGGCGGACAAGACCGCAATTATGCCGACCGGGATTACCGGGGCCGTGACTACCGTGGCCGCGACCGGGATTACGGTTACAACCGCGGCTGGGACAGGAGAGGGCGCGACTACCACGACCGTGATTTCCGCGGCTATGACCGTCGGGATTATGGCTACCGCAACTGGTAAAATTGATATTGCTTCCACACAAAAACCTCATCAACTTGATGGGGTTTTTGTTGAAACGGAAAAGCGGATTAGAAACTGCCGCGTATAAATCTGCTATCTTTGCTGCCTATGGAAGCCATTCAAATCTCAGGAATATTTAAAAACGCAATTTGCCGTGCCATTCCGATAGAAAATAATTTGTACCGCATTACCAAGGATACTGTTTTTATCGGCACAATTTTGAAAGAGAACGGCGGCTGGAGTTTGGAAGAAGTTGCAGGCGAAGACTTAACTGCCGAAAATGTACAATTGATTGGCGCGTACTTGGACCGGAAAGGTTATAGTTGATGGTTTATAGTTGATTGTTCATAGTTCATAGTTCATCAAAAATTTAGGGATAAAAGAAGCATCTGTTTTAAGGTGTAACTTTTTTTACAAGCAGGTAAGTAGGGTTGTCAGTCGAACTTCCATGATAAGTTTCCGGCCTATAAGTTACCACTTCCCAGCCTTGCAGTGCCATGTAATTAATGGCATCAATTTCATTATCAATTGCAGACAATTGCCTTGATAATTTTGCAGCCTCTGCATCGGTCAAACTGCCTTTGGAACTGTCTCGTCCAGAATCCAATTTTACAGAAATTTTGGAACTAAGGAAACCCGTTGAAATGGAAATCCGGCAATAAACATTGTGCGGTTTTACTTGGGTAGAATCGGTTTGTGCAATACAAGCAGCAGGCAGCAACCAAAGTAGAAAGAAGAGTTTTTTCATCAGCATTAAGAATTACTTCTAAAACCTAAACTTAAAAAATAAGATATATTTTTTCAAATTTATCAAAATTAAAATTTGCTTTTGCCAATCAAATCAGTAGCTTGTAAAGCTTAATTTGATTGCATGAACCCACCTTCCAAACTCAACCGCACTTTAGGGCTTCGTTATGTTATTGTTGTTGTCATTGCCAATATCCTTGGCTCCGGCGTTTACAAAAAGGTTGCGCCAATGGCTGCCGAACTGCATTCTTCCGGTTGGGTTTTGATTGCCTGGCTGCTCGGCGGCATCATTACTTTGTTTGGCGCTTTAAGCAATGCCGAAGTTGCCGGGCTTTTGGCCGGTACTGGCGGCGAATATGCTTACTTCAAAAAAATTTATAACCGTTTTTTTGCCTTTATTTTTGGCTGGTCGTTGTTTACCGTGATTCAAACGGCGGCTATTTCTTCGCTGGCTTACGTGTTTGCGCAATCGCTTAACAACTTGTTTCATTTTCAGCAAATCTTTCCGGAGCTCGCTACGCTTACTTTGGGCGGGATTTTTTATCCTTTTGCCAATCTGTCGGTAAAACTGACCGCTATTTTACTGATCGTTTTGCTTACTTGGGTCAATACCCGCGGCGTAAAAACCGGTGCGGGCATGAGCAATATTATCCTCGTTTTAGTTTTTATCGGCATTTTTACCATCATCTTTTTTGGGCTGGGCAGCAGCCATGCCAGGGTTGCCGAAAGCATCAACCTGCAAACCACCAACAGTTCTCCCGTTACCATCAGTGCTGTTTTTACGGCTATGTTATCGGCGTTTTGGGGTTACCAGGGCTGGGCGGCCATTGGTTTTATTGGTGGGGAAGTGAAAGACGCCAAGCGGAACATCCCGAAAGGAATAGCAATTGGTGTTTTCATCGTGATTGTTTTGTACCTGCTGGTCAACGCCACTTATTTGTCGCTTTTGCCAATAGCTGCGCTTGAAAAAATTAACCAGGCAGGCAACCAGATTGCTGCCATCGAAGCGGTTAAAAGTTTTTGGGGAAACAGCGGCGGCATTTTCATTTCGGTGCTGGTTTTGATAACCACTTTAGGTTGCACGCACGCCACCATTTTAGCCAGTGCGCGCCCATATTTTGCCATGGCGCGCGAAGGTTTGTTTTTCTCGAAAGTAGCCAAACTAAATGAAGCACAAGCTCCTGTAAATTCTTTGCTATTTCAAGGCGTATGGGCATGTTTGTTGGTGCTTTCCGGCACGTTTGACCAATTAACGGACATGATTGTTTTTGCAGTTTTTATTTATTACGGCGCTACGGCTTTGGGCGTTTTTATCCTGCTGAAAAAGATTCCCGATGCAGAACGGCCGTACAAAGTTTTGGGCTATCCGGTTGTTCCTGCCATTGTGGTGCTGTTTTGTGCCGGTTTGTTTATCAATACTTTTTTTACCCGTCCGCGCGAAGCAGGATTAGGCATGGTTTTAATGCTCACCGGTGTGCCAATGTATTGGTGGTTTAAGCGGAGGAACCAACAGGTGGAAAGTTTGGATGGGGAATAATGGGTTTAGGCCGATGCTTCTTTTATCATGCTAAAATTTAAATAAAATGCCAACCTGGTTTTTAACTATCCCAACAAAAATTATCCTTGTAAAAACAGCATCTGTGTTTTTGCAGTATCTATATCAGGCAACAAATTGTTTTTGATATGGAAATCACCAGCCAATTTTATAACGTAAACGGGATTACTTTACACGCAGCAACCGCTGGCCCGCAGCAAGGAAAAATGATGCTTTTTTTGCATGGTTTCCCCGAATTTTCGTTGGGCTGGAAAAAGCAGTTGCTGTTTTTTGCGGCAAAAGGTTTCCGGGTTATCGCGCCCGACCAGCGCGGCTACAACCTCAGCAGCAAACCAAAAGGCGTAAAAGCTTACCGGATAGAAAATTTGGTAGAAGATATGGTTGGTTTGATCCAGCAATTATCAACCGAAAAAGTAATCTTGGTTGGGCACGATTGGGGCGGAGGCGTAGCTTGGGAACTGGCCGGGCAATATCCCGAACTCATCGAAAAACTCATCGTCCTGAACATGCCGCACTTGAGGGTCATGCGCGAAACCTTAAAAAGCAATGCCAGGCAAATGTTGCGCAGTTGGTACACCGGTTTTTTCCAAATCCCGTTTTTGCCCGAATGGATGATCAGTTGGTTCAACTTTAAACTGATGGAAAGGAGCATAATTGGCACGGCGCTTCAAAATACATTTACGCGTTTAGAGATCGGCCAATACAAATCCGCCTGGCGGCAACCAGGAGCGGTACGGGCGATGATCAACTGGTACCGCGCTTACAAATACAGTCGGCCAGCATTTAAACGCATCCAAATTCCAACGTTGATTTTGTGGGGAACGCAGGACAAATTTTTGCTTCCGCAAATGGCCGGCAAAAGCAACATGCTTTGTGCCAAAGGAAAATTGATTTATATTGATGATGCCACGCATTGGCTGCACCACGAAAAAGCGGCCAAAATAAACCAATTGATTTTGAATTTTTTGTAGTGCTGCGGCTATACTATAACGTATAAACCATCACCAACACACTAAATTTATGCCGATAAAAGAAGCATCAACCTTTATTTCCCCTAACCACCAACAAAATCAAACTATCGTGCGGAATGCCTAAAGTTTTGCCGGGCGTAATGTTTAAATACAATTTCAGGTAGCCGTCCATAATACCTTTCATTACTTTAATGGTGTTTTGCTGTTCGTCGGGCAGCATGTTTTCCATCGGTTCTACAAAATGCAATTGCCCTTTTGCATCAACCCGAACGGCAAAAGTATGGTAAAAATCAGCATAAGCTTTGTTGATGGTTATTTCATATTCCGGGTAAAACAAGGTTTCGGGCACGTAATAGTTATCCAAATCTTTGGCCTTGAGTTTGGCGTTGGCAACCACAACATTCGGGCTTTTGCTTTTTAACACAACCGGTTTTTGTGCGGCAAATATTTTCTTTGGGTCGAGGCTAGATTGTCTGGCCAATTCTTGAATATAAGCTGTGTCTTTTTTTGTGGTTTGGCGAAGTTTTTCTACGCTGAAATGTTGTTTTTTTAAATAAGGATCAGCATAAAAAGTAACATAAACATTAGAATTTTTCCAATTGATGATCTTGTTGTTCACGTCCAAAACCTGAAACTTTAAACTGTCTTTGCTGATTTTCCTCGCCTTAAACCAAGCACCGGCAAAAGTAAAAAGCGAATCATGGTCCAAATTTAAAGGCAGATCATAAAAACGCTTTTTTATCGGGCTAAAAACAGCAACCAAAGTATCCGCTTTAAAATTGATTTTCCAGGAAGGTTTTAGCTGAAAGCCTTGCGCGTTAAAAGAAACGCCGTTGGCAAACCGGCGAAAAACTTCGGTAAAGGGAATGCCGATGACGCTTTTAAAAGAAGTTTTCGTTCGCGCAATTAAAGCCGAATCACTTTCAGGTTTTGCAGGAGATGCGGAAGTTTGGCCTGCACTTTGTTTTTGCTGGCAGGAAAAGCAGCACACGGAAAACAAAATCAACAAAATCGGAAAGGAAAATCTCATGGTAAAAACAGCATTTGCAACGGCCGTTAAGATAGGAAATAGGTGCGAGGTTTGAGGTACGGGGTTAAAGACAAGCGCTCAAAAATTTAAAAAACATACTTAAACGCTTGTAATTGTTCGCTCGAACCTCACACCCCGTACCTCAAACCTTCTTCTCACCAACTCAACTTCCCCTGATAATAATCCAATATTTTCAACCGTAAAATATAATCGTAACGCGCAGAAATGAGGTTGATATTGGCAGCATCTAATTTATTTTTCGCCACGGTATAATCTACACTTGTGCCAACGCCGGCATTAAATTTTACTTCGGTTGCTTTAAAAGATTCGGTGTAAGCAACAACCTGGTGCTGCAAAGTTTGGTAACGGCTGTAAGAAGCTGTGGTGTTAAAAAAAGCCTGTTCTACCGATTGTTTCAGTTGGATGCGCGTGGTTTGCTCCACCAGTTCGGCGTTTTTTAAATCTAATTTGGCCAGTGAAATCCGGTTTCGGGCAGCAAGGTTGGCAAAAATCGGAATCTGCAAACCAACCGAAAAAGAAGAACTGTAATTGTTTTTGAACTGGTTGCCGTAACTGATTTTTTCCTGCCGGTAATCGCTTTGGTTGGTGATGACATAAGATTTGGAGCCGTTTTGCAAATTCACATAATCATTGGTTGGCTGGCGCACACTGTCCACAAAAATACTACGGCTGGCCGCGCTCGAATAATTGGTATTGGCACTGGCATTAAAAGAAAGCGTTGGGTACAAATAACCGCGCGCAGCACTCACGCTTTTGGCCGCACTTTTCGTTCGCAGCACAGACGCTTTGACCAGGCCCAACTGCTCTAAAGCCGCTTCGTAAATACTTTCCGGGTTGTTGTTGCCAAAAGAAGCCAATTGTTCGGCCGTTAAAGGCGCATAAGTTTGATTGGCTTGATAAGGCACATTCATATATTGCGCCAGCGTTACTTTTGCACTTTCCAAATTGTTTTGGTTGTTGATGATGGATAAGCTGTCGCTGGCCAGTTGCCCTTTTAAATCCGCCAGTTGATAAGGTGCAATGGCGCCATCTTTATTCAAAATTTCCGAACGTTTGATTTGTGCCTGAGATACCAAAGCCTGGTTTCGGGCCTGGTTAACCAGTTCACCGTTGTTTAAAATTTGCAGGTAAGCGAGGATCACGTTTAGCGTGAGGTTGTCTTTTTGCTGCTGCAGTTCCAGTTTGCTGGCCTCAAAAGCAAGCAGGTTTTGTTTGATGGTGTTCCACAACAAAAAGCCATTGAACAAAATAATGTTTCCGCCAAGCGAGTAGTTGGTGTAATTGATTTGCTGGTTTAAGTAGGCATTGGTAAACGGGTCTATGCTGCGGCCCTGGTTCAGTCCCTGCGAAACATTACCGGAAACGGCGGGCAGCAAATTGCTTTTGGCCTGCCTCAAATTGATGTTGGCACGTTGCGCGGCCAAATCGCTTTGCTGCACCTGCAGGTTTTGCCGGCTTGCAATTTCAATGCATTGCTGCAAAGTTAAACGGCTGCTGTCTGTACTTTGCGCACTAATTTTTAGGGCATAAAAGAAGCATAGGCAAAGAAGAATTTTTTTCAAGGAAATCATAATTATTTTAGGCATTCAGCTTTCAGCAATCGGCTTTCAGCTTTGCATAGTTTAATACTTTTATGGGTTAAGCTTTCAGCAATCGGCATTCAGCTTTTGCATATTTTTACTTTTGTAGTTAGATAGATTACGCTTTACAAGAAGCTGATAGCTGACTGCTGATAGCTGAAAGCCAGCCACTCACTCAATCCTTCCATCCAGCAAATTGATAATGCGAGAACCATAAGCCGCGTTTTTTTCAGAATGTGTTACCTGCACAATCGTTACGCCTTGCTGGTTCAGCGTTTTAAACAGTTCCATAATCTCTTCAGCTTGTTTGGAATTGAGGTTTCCGGTCGGTTCATCGGCCAAAATCACTTTCGGGTTTGCGGCTAATGCGCGTGCAATGCCCACCAATTGCTGTTGCCCGCCCGAAAGCTGGTTGGGGAACAAATCTTTTTTCCCGACAATTTGAAAACGGTCTAAAATATCGGCCACAATGGATTTTCGTTCCGAAGATTTCAGGTCCTGGTAAATCAGCGGCGTTTCGATGTTTTCATAAACAGTGAGCTCATCAATCAGATGATAGGCTTGAAATACAAATCCGATGTGCTGTTTGTACAAGGCCG
>NZ_CALMAT010000112.1:18631-29572 GCF_937859865.1 uncultured Mucilaginibacter sp. | reverse complement strand
ATTTCTTTTTGTTAGGAAAGATTGATGTCATCGGCATTATCGTTACCGCTCCCGGCAAGGAAGTTGATTTTGTTTCCCGCTTTTTTGCACCGTCTTGCAGCGTTCCCGAAGACCCGGTTACCGGTTCGGCACATTGTACTTTAATCCCGTATTGGGCAAAAAGGTTGGGTAAAAACAGTATGCACGCTTACCAACTTTCGGCAAGAAAAGGCGAAATTTGGTGCGAAGATAAAGGCGAACGGGTATTGATTTCGGGAAAAGCCGTAACCTATTTACGCGGAGAAATTGTGGTTCCGTAAAAAACTATTGCTTATCCTGTAAAAAATAATCCGCACAAAATAGCTATCTTTCTGTTAAAACCTATATTTCCGATACAAAAATTACAAGCATGAACAAAAACCCTTTCCGCTCCTTTTGGATGGCCGGCTACGAATGCACCGATCAGTTAAATTATTACGGAAACCGTGTGGATTTGCTGAAAGAAACGGCCCATTTAGAATTGATAGACCAGGATTACCAGGATTTGGCGCAGTTCAACATCAAAACAGTGCGCGAAGGAATCCAATGGAGCCACGTAGAAAAAAAGCCTTACGAATACGATTGGACAACCGTTGCCTTGATGATTGAAAAAGGAAAAGCCAGTGGCATCCAACAGGTTTGGGATATTTGTCATTTTGGTTTTCCTGATGATTTAACGCCGACGCATCCTCATTTTACGCCGCGTTTTTCGGCTTTGTGCCGTGCTTTTGTCCATTTTTACCGTTCGGTAAGTCCGGATGATGTACTGATTGTTACCCCGATAAACGAAGTCGGTTTTGTTTCCTGGCTGGGCGGCGAAGTGCGCGGGACTACACCTTATGCCATAAAACAGGGCTGGGATTTGAAATATGCTTTGATGCGTGCTTATATTGATGGCATTGTGAGCATGCGCGAAATTGACCCTTCAATCAGGATCATGACGACAGAACCACTGATCCAAGTTGTGCCGCCGTTTGATGCTACCGAAGAAGAACTTTTGGCGGCCAAAGCATTGCACGAGAACCAGTACCAGGTGTTGGATATTTTGTCGGGGAAAATTTGCCCGGAACTCGGCGGCTCTACCAATTATTTGGATATTTTGGGCTTTAATTATTATTACAACAATCAATGGGTAAGCACTACGCACCAGTATTTGAAGTGGATTGACGAGCCGCGCGATAGCCGTTTCCGTCCGTTTAGCAGCTTGCTTACTGAGGCTTACCAGCGTTACCAGCGGCCCGTGGTTTTATCAGAAACCAGCCACCCGAAAGAAGACCGGCCAAAATGGATAAAATATATTGCGGATGAAACAGCTTTGCTCCTTCAAAATAAAATCCCGCTATGGGGCATTTGCATTTACCCGATCATTGACCGGCCGGATTGGGACCATTTGACCATTTGGCACCAAGCCGGTTTGTGGGATTTGGAATTTTATCCGAATGAACTGCCAAAGCGCGTGTTGCACCAGGAATATGCGGCCGCATTTTTAGCCGGACAAGCACAGGTAGTTGCCGCAGTGGCAGATCCAGATTATGAAGTTTCGCAAAGATTAGGTTTAGTTAAGGAAACAAGTCAAAAAGATGTTTAAACATCTTTTTGACTTTTACTAAACAAAGGGTGTTTACAGAATGCTACTTTTACGGCATAAAAATAAATACCTAACCTAATCCAAACAAAAAATGAAAAAATTAATGATTGCCGCTGCGTTGGTTTTAACCCAATCTGCCTTGTTTGCACAAACCAAATGGAATGTTGATCCTGCACATTCTTCTGCTAAATTTACGGTTACACATTTGGTGATTTCTGAAGTGGAAGGAAACTTTAAAACCTTTAAAGGAACGATGGTAAACACCAAACCAGATTTTACCGATGCCAATGTTGATTTTTCTATCGATGTGGCCAGCATAAATACCGACAACGAAATGCGCGACAAGCATTTAAAAAGCGATGATTTTTTCAATACCGAGAAATACCCTAACATGATTTTTAAAAGTACTTCCATGAAAAAACTGGCCGGAAACAAATATACTTTAACGGGGAACCTAACTATTCGCGATGTAACCAAACCGGTAAAATTTGATGTTACTTACGGCGGAACGGCCAAAGACGCTTATGGCAATACCAAAGTTGGTTTTAAGGCCAACACCGTAATTAACCGTTTTGATTATGGTTTAAAATGGAACGCAGCAACCGAAGCAGGCGGCGCAACCGTTGGCAAAGATGTTACCATTGATTTGAAACTGGAATTTGCGCAGGCGAAGTAATTGCTTTAACAATACTTCTTTTACGGCATAAAAAACGACGGCCAGATCGGCTGTCGTTTTTTGTTTAATGAAGTTTTGGATAAATACCTCTTTTACTGTTTTTTTTATCTCGACAATGTTTTTCAACAAACTTTCGTTATCAGCTAAAAAAAAGAAAAGTTAGTTTTCCTTTCCAAGCCTTTCTTTAACAGTAAAAAAATGTTAAACTAAATTTGCCTGTTACAAGGTTGGGCCGAAAGGGTTATATTAGCCTGATTTTGCTACAACACAAATTTATGCCTCGTTTTAAACTGATACTTCTTTTATCCATACTTTTTTCGGCTCCTTTATCCAAAGCGTTTGCGCAAAAAGATACTGTCAGCCTCCAAACCATCCTTGGCAAAACCGGCAAACTTGCCGAAGGGCGGCCGGTTGAAAAAGTTTACCTCCACTTTGATAAACCTTATTATGCCGTTGGCGATACCATTTGGTTTAAAGCTTACGTAACCATTGGCTTGCACGAACCTTCGCCGTTAAGCAAAATTGTTTATGTTGATGTTTTTACCAGTGCCGATTCATTGGTGCAAACCCTGAAACTGCCTGTTGTAAACAGCATAGCTTCCGGCGATGTTACTTTGCAGCCGCTCATTTACAAACAAGGAAATTATCACATTCGCGCTTACACCAATTATATGCGCAACGATGGCCCGGATTACTTTTTCAACAAAAATATTGCTATTGGCGATCTGCTCGAAAACAATGTGGTAACGCGGATTTCTTTTTCGGGAACAAGTAAAGAAACTCCGTCTAAAATTAACGCTGGCGTTTATTTTCAGGACGAAAACGGCGCGCCCTTGGCCAACAAAAAAGTAAGCTGGCATGTAGATGTGGATTACGAAACCGTGGCAAAAGGCAAAGGCACAACAGACCAAAAAGGTTTTTTGCCGGTCAACATCGCCAGCAAACAAAACACGGCGCTTACCACCGGAACTTTGTTTACCGCCATCAGCACAAACGATAAAAAATCGGTTACCAGCACGTTCCCTTTGCACACGGCAACAGCTACGGCAGATGTTCAGTTTTTTCCGGAAGGCGGGGAAATGATTGCCGGCACCCGCACAAAAGTAGCGGTAAAAGCAGTAGGCCCAAATGGTTTGGGCATCAGTTTAAAAGGGACGGTTACCGATAACGACGGCAAAACAGTAGCTGAATTTAATGCTGCCCATCTCGGTATGGGTTCGTTTGTGATGCAGGCCGAAGCAGGAAAAACTTATCGTGCAAACCTCGTTTTTGCAGATGGTTCTAAAAGTACGGCAAACCTGCCGCGTGTAAACCCCGAAGGCATCAGCCTATCCATAAACAATGCTGACCCAACAAACCTACTGCTCCGGATTTCAACCAATGACGCTTTTTTGAAAAAGAACCAGAACAGAAGTTTCTACTTGGTTGGCCGCGTTGGCAATGTCATCTGTTATGCAGCGCAAAGTTCGCTTCAGAATATAGTTTATAGCGCAGCTATCCCAAAAACAAAGTTTCCGACCGGTATTATTCAGCTCACCTTGTTTTTATCGGATGGAAAACCGCTTTGCGAACGTTTGTTTTTTATCCAGCACAACGACCAGTTGGATATTGCCTTAAATTCGGCCAAAACCAATTATGCCACGCGTGAAAAAGTACGGGTTAACGTAACCACAAAAAGCAAAACGCTGCCTTCAGAAGCCAGTTTAGCCGTGGCCGTAATTGATGAAAGTAAAGTCCCGTTTGATGAAAATGCGGAAACAACCATTTTAACCAATCTGCTCCTAACTTCGGATCTAAAAGGTTATATCGAGAAACCAAACTATTATTTCAAAAACCCAAACGAACAAACCGCTGACGAGCTGGATGTTTTGATGCTGACGCAAGGTTACCGCCGGTTTGCTTACCCGGCAATTTTAGCAGGCACTTATCCGCCGGTTACGTTTTTGCCCGAAGCCGGGATTGATATTTCTGGTACATTGCGTGATTTGACTGGGATGCCGATTTCACGCGGCGTAATTAAACTGCAAGTCCCAGACCGTAATTATACTTCGCAGGCCGCAACCGATGCAAACGGTGTTTTTACTTTTCCGAAAGTTTTGGTGATTGATTCTTCCCAAGTAATCTTAAGTGCAAAAGGCAATTCAAACAGCCGGAACATGATGATCATGCTTAACGGAACATCCGCACAAACTGCCAGTAAAAACCCGCAATCGCCGGATGAAGTATTAAATATTGACAGCACGTTGAACACTTATCTGCAAAACAGCAAAAGGCAATATTTTAACGGCCGGACTTTAAAAGAAGTAACCGTAAAAGGCGTTTTGAATGTAAAAAAACCAAGCCACCTTGATTTTCCGGCTTTAACCGGATTGAGTATAATGCCCGACCAGGCAGTTCAGGGCGATCGGCTGATGCAATGTGGCCAGTTTTTAACTTGTTTGCAAGGCAGCCTTTTGGGTTTAACTTATGTAGATAATAATTTATTTGTTCGGCGCGATTACCAAAACGGAAATAAAACGCCGGTGCAAGTATTTGTTAACGGGATGCCGGTTGATATCAATTACCTCAATAGTTTGGAAGCACCTGATGTAGAATCTGTTGAGGTATTTTTAAAAGATGATTTGAGTGGCATCAACCGCACGTATAACACAAACGGCGTTTTGGTGGTGAACATGAAAAAAGTGGTCAAGAAAAAAGTAACCATGAAAGATTTGGAAGACTTGCTTCCGCAGCCAAGTGTTGTAAAATTTGTGCCCAAAGGTTATACCAACAGCCGCGTTTTTTATTCGCCCAAATATGAAGTGAGCCGAAGCACAATGCAAGGTTTGGATTACCGCAGCACCATTTACTGGAACCCAAATGTGCTGACCGATGCAAAAGGAAACGCTGCTGTTGAATTTTACAATTCGGACGGAAAAGGCACTTACCGTGTTATTGCCGAAGGTATGGACAAGGATGGCAACATCGGCCGGTTTAATTACCGGTACAAAGTGCAATAAACAATTACGCTAAATTTATACCGATAAAAGAAGCATTGCACTGAAATTCAATTTTTAAAATTAAGAGTTTGAATTTTTTGCCACGGGCCGTTTAAATATTCCCAAAGCGTTAAACCTAAACCCTGAATTTCAAACGGTTTAAAATCTAAACTCAAGGCTTGTTGCAGTTGTACCGCAGTTTGCCGGTCAACTTTATTTTGGATGGTAATATGCGGCCAAAGCGTTTGTTTATCCTGCGGCGTTAGCCAAAGCTGCCATTGTTGCTGCAGGTTTTTGTGCAGTTGCTTTAGTTCTGTACTTTCTATTTTGAAAGCAACGCCTGCACCAATACTTACAACTTCGGTAACTTGCAAAACCATTGGCTTTTGTTGGGCGCATACTGTTTTTACCACCTCAAAAATGGTGTCTTCATTTCCGGGCAAATGGTGGAACAAGGTTAAATGCGCATCCAGGTAATTACGTTCGGCGGGAAAATGCTGCTTTCGTAAATCAGTAAAATAAGCAGCCGCTTCCGGGTTTATTTTTAAAGTGAGGATGACAGGTTTTTCTGATAACATTATATTAATCAATCTTCAAACTCAATCATATCAAAAGCTTGCTGTGCCTTTACCCTTTCTAAAGGTTCAAATTTTTTGCCTGCCTGTTCGTTGTAGTTCTTAAAAAAGTTTTCGATTTGGTCTACAATATGTGCTGGCAAGTGGTCTATATCGTTTATTTCTTTAAATAATTGCGAAACTTCGGGCACTGCCAAAAAACGGTCGTTCCGCACAGTTTCGCCGTCTTTTTCTGTTTGGTTCGCTTTTATCGAGCCAATAATGCGGCAATCTAAACAACATCCGGGAAAGGTTGGAAATTCAGAAACCACTACCACATCAAGCGGGTCGCCGTCTTCGCCCTTCGTTTTCGGGATAAAACCAAAATCAAACGGAAAAACCAATCCCGCAGGTAAAACCTTCATTAGTTTAAAACAGTGGCTTTCGGGTTCATAATCATATTTATGGCCCTGCCCTTTCGGGCTTTCGATAATTGCGGTTACAGTTTTCATAGTAGCAGGATAACTACTTAAACGCAATTAATGTTTACTTTATAAGAGATTATTGTTTGGGAAAAGAAAAATAACATGTGGGTTTTTGCTTTCGGTTTTTATTTACCCGAAATCTTTCTTTCTAATGCTTCTTTTACCGTACCAAACCACTCGTCTTTCAAAACACTCAAAATAATCGTATTTCGGCGGCTGCCATTTGGCATTGATGCATGGCTGCGCAAAATACCTTCTATCGTGCAGCCGATACTTTTCATGGCCGCAATACTTTTTTTATTGTTGTTGTCAGCACGAAACTCTACCCGCTCCATGCACATTTGTTCGAAAGCAAATTGCAATAGCAAAAACTTGCAATGCTTGTTTAATCCGGTTCCCTGAAATTGGCTTCCATACCAGGTAAAACCCAATTGTAATGTTTGGTTTTGCAGTTGGATGTCGTAAAAGCGTGTGCAACCGGCATACTTTTGCTGCCTTTTATCAAACACAATAAACGGATATTCCTTGTTTTCTTTACGTGCAGCGATGGCTGTTTGGATGTAGTTTTTCAAACCTGCTGCACCTATAACCGCAACCAAAGAAAACGCCCAAATGTTAGGTTCATCTAATGCAAAAGGAAGCAGGTTTTCATAATCAGTTTCTTTAAGCGGACGAAGTTGTACAAAATCATCTTCTAAAACATAATCTGCAGAAAAATCAAAAGGTTGAAGCATGTTGTTTTTTGTATAATTTAAAAAATGTACAAGTTATAATTTAAAGATCGAAATTTTAAATACAATTGGATTTATAGAAATTAATCTTTTGATTTTTAATTTGAAAGCAATGCTTCTTTTACCACCTAAATTTTAGTGTCCAAGTTTGGGTATCCAATTAAATAAGCAACATGCACGCTCAAGTTGTTTTTGGTCTTTCCGGCTTTCCAAGTATAAGTTTTTGTGGGAATGGATTGCGCCAATTGTAAAAACTCTTGTGGTTGGTACAAGCGCAAAAGTGAAACGCAGCCATCCCAAATTGTTGTCAATGGAATAAGCGGAACGAGATAAGTAAACACCAATCTCGAAACTTTAAACGGGCGCAAAAACGGCGTGCAAAAAAAGAAAACTACCGGGTGCACAAGCAACGAACCCAGCAGGAAAAACCAGTTTTTATCGCCGCCATCAAACAAACAAATGGCTTGCTTTTGATTGACTGCAGCTTGCAACATGGCTTTGATTTGTGCTGGCCGAAAATGGTGCGCTGCCGAAAATAAAGTCCGCACGCCATGCAATTCAACCGGAACGTTTTCTGCATCAATTGGATCTTGATAAAAATCAATTTGGCTTTGTGTTTTTTCGCGGAGATAACGCCAGGCATCCAAGTTTGGGAATTTATCGGTCAAAATAAAAGTAACTTTCTTGTTTTGCAAGTTCAAATTTTGCCGGACCTGCAACACTGGCCCGCCGCCGCCCGAACCCAAATCTACAATTTGCGTTTCGCCGGTTTTTTCCAATACTTCCAATAATATTGGTGTGATGGAATGGTAAACACGCAGCAGCCGGATCAGAAAACGCAAATAATCCAACATACCGGTGCGCAATACATCCGGGAACCAATGGTAATCTTCAAACTCAAAAAAACGGTAGCGTTTCAATTGTATTAGTTGATGGTTAATAGTTGATGGTTCATTGTTTTAAAGAAATAGCAGCACAATTTTTTGCCGGTAAAAACAGTATGCATCAATCTTTGGCAAGCGCATTTTTGATTTGAGCGGCCAGCCATTCCGGCGCTTCCATCGGGCTTAAATGGCCAATACCTTTTGTGGCAATCAGTTTTGCATCGGGCAAATGCGGCATTGCTTCTTTCAAAATACTTTCAAAACTAATGGCCGGGTCATCTTCGGAAGCAATCACCGTTATCGGCAAAAACAAATTTGCCGCGTCATCGGCAATAGAATGATGCACGCCTTCCAGCAGCCACCAGTCCCAGGTTTTCGGGTCGGTTTCCAAATTGTTTTGGATCACCAATTTCCGCTGTTCATCCGTCAAAGGTTTTATGGTGATGCTTTTTACAGTCGTTTCGGCTTCTTTTTGATTTGGGTGAATCAGCATCCGTTGCAATTCTGCATCACCAATATGTTCAACCGTTGGCGGGGAAGGCGCAACCAAAATCAAATGCCTGACCGAAAAATTAGGATCGTTGGTAGCCACATCCACCGCAATTTTCCCGCTCATCGAATGGCCAATCAACACATACGATTCAACGTTCAGCTCGTCCAGTTTTTGCAGGATAAAAGAAGTAAAGGCCGCAATAGAAGGTTCGGGCAATGCCGGTTCTCCGCCAAAACCAGGCAAGTTTAAGGCGATACATTGATAATCCTGCTGCAAATATGGAATTGTCCAGGCCCAGCTTTGCGCCGAACCTCCAAAGTAATGCAAAAAAACCAAAATTTCTTTTTGGGTAGAATCAACGTTTTGCGGATCAGAATAAGGTATAATATCCATGAATTATTTAAAGCTTTGCGGTTTAACAGTTGCGTTTATAATTTGTGTTAGCGTTATCTGGTTCGCTTTTCCAGCACCGCAATCCGATGTTCAAAAGCTAATTTCAGTTCGGCAATAATCGTTTCCGGATCTCTTCCGTTTGTCCACAGTTGATAAAGTTCTGATGATTTGATTTCTGCAATCAATTGTAAAACTTTGCGTTTTTTATCTTGCAAAAATTGAATCATTACAGCTAAATCTTTGATGGTTTGAGGCTGATCGGGAACATAAGTCAACGCATTTCCGCTGACGATAAATTCGTGCAAACGGCTCATTTCGTCCAAATCGCCGTTTTGGTAAACTTCATTAAGTTGGGCCGTAACTTCGGTTGCGCGCTGGTTTAGTTCCTCGTCCGCATCCGTCAATTTATCGGGATGGATTTGCACCACGGCTTCTTTAAACAAGCGTTTCAGTTCCTGCTGGTCATCTGCCGACACCAATTTTTGTGTGGTAAAAGAAGCATTGTTCACTTTTAAACCCACCGGCTCCTTGTAATTTTTGCCGCGCTTTTTTTGCTCCAGCCGCTTTAGCTTTTTCGCCTGTTTTTGTGATTTATAAAGATCTGTTAACGCCCGAATACGGTTAATTTGGGCAGATAAGACCGAACGGATTTTAGTTTGAAAAATGTTTAAGTTCGATTCTAATTCGCGCAGTTCTGCTTCCAACAAAGCAATTTCTTTTTCCAGCAAAACAATGGCTTCTTGGTTTTGATCTGGATTTTTATTGGGTAAAAGAAGCATCGGTTTGAATAAAAAAAGGCCGGAAAATAAAATCCGGCCTCCAAAATTATCATTCTAAATTTGATTACGCATTCACCACTTCGCCGCCATTGACGTGGATGATTTGCCCGGTAATGTAAGATGCATCCTGCGAAGCCAGAAAAACATAAGCCGGTGCAACTTCTGATGGCTGGCCGGCGCGGCCAAGCGGCACGTCTTTTCCAAAACTTTCGATTTTTTCTTTGTCAAATGTAGATACGATCAGCGGCGTCCAGATTGGGCCTGGTGCTACTCCGTTTACGCGGATTTTTTTCTCCGCCAAATTCGTTCCCAACGAACGTGTAAAAGCAGTGATGGCACCTTTGGTGGAGGAATAATCCAACAAGTTTGGCGACGAACGGTAAGCCGTAACCGAAGTGGTGTTGATGATGCAATCGCCTTCCTGAAAATGTTTTAATGCTTCTTTTGCAAAGTAAAAATGCGCGAAAATGTTGGTTTTAAACGTTTTTTCCAACTGCTCGTTGCTGATGCCGGAAATGTCTTTTTGCGGATATTGCTGCGCCGCGTTGTTCACCAAAATGTTCAACCCGCCGAAAGCTTCCACGGTTTGCTGCACGGCTTTTACGCTCGTTTCCGGGTCGCTCACATCGCCTTTTATCAGCAATGCCTTGCCGCCTTCCGCTTCAATCAAAGCTTTTGTTTTTTCGGCGTCCACATCTTCATCTAAATAAACAATCGCCACATCGGCACCTTCGCGTGCAAAATGGACAGCAACGGCACGCCCAATTCCGCTATCGCCGCCGGTAATTAAGGCTTTTTTTCCTTTTAGTTTGCCCGAACCTTGGTAGCTTTCGCTGATGTATTCTGGCTTTGGGTCCATTTGTTCTTCAATGCCAGGTTGGGATTCTTGTTTTTCATCTCCTGAAAATCCGGTTGGTTTTTGTTCCATTTTAGTCGTTTTAGTTTTGCGTTTAGCTTTGCAAAAACCCAACCAGTTTAATCAATAATAAAATTTATTTCTTTTTCAGGTTTGATTTTGGTACACGGGTTTACAAAAAAGCCGGAACGAATCCCGGCTTTGTATAAAAAATTGGTGCTAAAAGAAGTATCAGCCAATTAAACCAAAGTTCCCAATGCTTCTTTTGTAAAGCCTTTTAACTCGTTAGTGCGGCCTTGCGTTACTTTTTTGATCCATTCCGGGTCGGCCAATAAAGCGCGTCCAACGGCGATCAAATCAAATTCGCCTTTTTCCATTCGGTTTACCAATTCTTCCAATGATTTTGGTTGAGATGCTTCTCCGGCGAAAGCAGCCATAAACTCGCCCGACAAACCAACCGAACCAACCGAAATTGTAGCTTTTCCTGTTATTTTTTTTGCCCAGCC